>NZ_RXXX01000031.1:0-34868 GCF_011006755.1 Anoxybacillus sp. MB8 | reverse complement strand
ACCATCGCTTTTGGTGTTGGTTTAAAAGTTATTCTAAAAAACTGAATAAAAAATCCTTTTGTTCCGCCCTACCAAGGTGCGAAATATGAGTTTCACAATTATGAAAACGTTTAAATTGTGCGAATATATCGCAAATAAGTGAAGAAAACGAAGAAAACGCTTTCTTTTCCTTATGGTACGCTTAACATGTAAACGATATGAAAAACAAGGGGGAATACATGTGAAATGGTGGAAACATGTCGCGAAAGGGGCGGCAACATTTGTTCTAGCCTCTGCATTAACAGCGTGCGGGGTTGTATCTTCAGGAAACGAAGGGGGAAGCGAATCATCGAAAAAAGACGATGACAAAATTGTCATAGGACTTTCTATGGACACACTGAAGGAAGAACGTTGGCAGAGGGATAAAGAATTGTTTGAGGCAAAAGTGAAAGAGCTTGGAGGGGAAGTAAAAACGTTAGCGGCAAACGGAGATGATGCTGTGCAATTGAGCCAAGCCGAACAGCTCATTTCCGAAGGAGTAGATGTACTTGTTGTGATCCCCCACAACGCCGAAGCCTCTGCTCCAATTGTAGATAAAGCACATAAAGAAGGAATTCCTGTAATAGCGTATGATCGATTAATAAAAAACGCAGATGTTGATTATTATGTTTCATTTGACAATGTGCGCGTCGGTGAAATGCAAGCACAAGCGATTGTAGAGAAAGCACCAAAAGGAAATTACGTTTACATCGGTGGAGCAGATACAGATAACAATGCCCATTTATTCCGCCAAGGAGCGATGAACGTATTAAAGCCGCTTGAAGAAAAAGGCGACATTAAAATTGTTTACGATCAATTCTCAAAAGATTGGAAACCAGAAGAAGCGTTAAAAAATATGGAGAACGCATTAACAGCAAACAATAATAACATTCAAGCCGTTGTTGCAGCGAATGACGGAACAGCAGGTGGAGTCATTCAAGCATTAGCCGCACAAGGATTGGCAGGAAAAGTACCTGTTTCTGGACAAGATGCTGACTTGGCAGCACTCCAACGAATCGTTGAAGGTACTCAAACGATGACAGTATATAAGCCAATTAAAGCTATTGCAACAAAAGCAGCGGAGATGGCTGTTTCTTTAGCGAAAGGCGAGAAAATCGAAACGAATCAAACTGTATCAAACGGCAAAATTGATGTTCCATCTGTTTTACTTGATCCGATTGCGGTAACAAAAGACAACGTATTAGATACAGTCATTAAAGATGGGTATCACAAATTAGAGGACGTATTCAAAAACGTACCGAAAGATCAATGGCCAAAACAATGAAAACAAGGGGCTGGCTTTGCCAGACCCTTATTTTCAACATGATACAACGGGAGTGAAACGAATGTATGCGTTAGAAATGATGAATATTACAAAAGAGTTTCCCGGTGTGAAAGCGCTTGACCGTGTTAGTTTCAAAGTGAAAAAGGGAGAAATTCATGCGCTTTGTGGCGAAAATGGTGCTGGAAAATCGACGTTGATGAAAGTGTTAAGCGGACTATATCCAGCTGGCACGTATGATGGTGAAATTCGTATTGATGGCAAACCAGTCTCGTTTCGAAATATTGTTGATGCGGAACGGGCGGGCATTGCGATCATCCACCAGGAGCTTGCACTCGTAAAAGAAATGACGGTTGGCGAAAACATTTTTTTAGGACGCGAGCCACGTAAATTCGGTGTCATTCAATGGGATCAATTGTATTATGAAGCAGAAACATGGTTAAAGAAAGTCGGATTAACAATTTCTCCACGAACAAAAATCCATTCACTCGGCATAGGTCAACAGCAATTAGTTGAAATCGCAAAGGCGCTCGCAAAACAAGCAAACATTTTAATTTTAGATGAACCCACGGCAGCTTTAACTGAAAGTGAAGTTGAAATTTTAATGGGTATTTTAGAACAGCTACGGGCACAAGGAGTTGCGTGTATTTATATTTCTCATAAAATGCCAGAAGTATTTCGATTAGCAGATTCGATCACCGTATTGCGCGACGGAAAATCTATTGCGACACTTTCACGCGCAGAAACGAATGAAGATGAAGTAGTTGCGCTTATGGTTGGACGCGAATTGACAGAACGTTATCCGTACGTCAAAAAAACGCCGCGGCATGTCGTATTAGAAGTGAAAAACTATTCCGTTTGGCATAAAGAAAAACCGATGAAAGTCAACGATGGTATTCATATGACTGTTCGTGCTGGGGAAATTGTCGGAATTGCTGGCTTGATGGGAGCTGGGCGAACGGAACTAGCGATGAGCTTGTTCGGTGCATACGAAGGAAAAGCTGAAGGAGAAGTATGGATGGAAGGAAAGCAAGTACACATTCGCTCTGTGCAAGACGCCATTCGCTCGGGCATTGCACTTGTCACAGAAGATCGAAAAAGGTTAGGTCTTGTACTCGGAATGGATGTTAAAACAAACACGACACTAGCAAGTTTAAAAAACATTAGCCGTTTGCAAGTCATTAATCAAAATGAAGAGTTAAAGTGGAGTCAAAAGTATGTCGATGAACTAAAAACGAAAACAGCGTCTTTAGAAACAGCGGTTGGTACGTTATCTGGAGGAAATCAACAAAAAGTCGTATTAGCGAAATGGTTAATGGCGAAGCCAAAGCTTTTAATATTAGACGAGCCAACACGCGGTATTGATGTTGGTGCAAAATATGAGATTTATCATTTAATGAATCAATTAGCTGAAGAAGGCGTTGCCATCATGATGATTTCTTCTGAGCTTCCAGAAATTTTAGGAATGAGCGATCGCATTTATGTCATGCGTGAAGGACGAATTGTGAAAGAGTTATCACACGATGAAGCAACACAAGAAAATATTATGATGGCAGCGACAGGAGGGGAATGAGTCATGGAAGTAAAAGCAGTCATCGAACAGCAACAAAAGAAGAAAAATATATTTGGAAAAGTAGATATTCGTGCTTATACGATGATCGGTGCACTCATTGCGATTTGGATTTTCTTTGGTATGTTAAATGAGACGTTTTTAAGCGCGCGAAATTTATCCAACTTATTTACACAAATGTCGGTTACCGCTATTTTGGCAATTGGTATGGTGCTCGTCATCGTTGCGGGGCATATTGACCTTTCCGTCGGTTCGATCGTCGGATTAACTGGTGGCATCGCAGCCATTTTAAGCAACTGGATGGGAATGCCGACATCTGTTGTCATCGTATGCACGTTGCTTGCGGGAGCGCTTGTCGGTTTTGTTCAAGGATGGCTAGTTGCTTATCGCGCGATCCCAGCGTTTATCGTTACGTTAGGTGGGATGATGATTTTTCGTGGGGCGTTAATGGGGATTACAAAATCAACAACCATCCCAATTTTTGATGCTCAATTTATCGCTTTAGGAAGCGCATATTTTACAAACGCCTTTGGTATCGTGCTTGCGGTGATCGCTATTGTTTCTTTATTCGTTTCTACGTTCCGTAAGCGAAAATCGCGGCAACAATACGGCTTTACTGTCTCGCCATTACCGATTGAGATTGCTAAACTACTTGTCATTAGCGTACTTATTTTGTTATTCGTTTTGACGATGAACAGTTATAAAGGAATTCCTTTTCCTATTATTTTTGTTATTGCACTCGCATTGATCTTTTCATTCATTGCGACAAAAACGACATTTGGTCGTCATGTATATGCAATTGGAGGCAACGTGGAAGCCGCTCGTTTATCTGGTATTAACATTCAACGTCATACGATGATGTTGTTTGTTTTTACAGGATTGCTTTCTGCCATTGCGGCTCTCGTGTTAACGGCACGCTTATCATCAGCTACCATTTCAGCGGGACAAATGTACGAACTAGATGCGATTGCTGCTTGCGTCATCGGTGGAACGTCGTTAATGGGTGGATCAGGTACAATTATCGGTGCAATGATCGGAGCCATGGTCATGACGTCGCTCGATAACGGGATGTCGCTACTCGGTATGGAGACATTTTGGCAATACATTGTAAAAGGAAGTATTTTAATTTTAGCCGTTTGGATCGATATTGCTAGCCGAAAAAGAAAAGTAAATTAATAAAGGGCGCCCAGAAAGGAAGAAAATAGTACCTTTCTAGGCGCTTCTTTTGTATGAAAATGGAAATGTTTTAGAAATATACTGTTAGGGGGGATATTTTCATACTTCCCATTCCATTTTCCATCGGGATGTGGGGGAAAAAAATCGAGCTGATCGTTCATGCGATCAGTTTTTTTGTTGAAATGTGTATTTTTTAAAAATTTAAAAAATGCATCTTGTCTATTCTGTTGATTCATATTATATTATTCTTGTGAAAATATTAAATTTTCAGAAAATAAAAAAGGGGGATTGACATGAAAAGGAAAAAGACGCTTTCTATTTTTACATCTGCTGCTTTAGCCATTGGTTTGTTAGCTGGCTGTTCAGCAGAGAAAACGTCGGAAACGACGAAAAACGGTGGAGAATCTGGAGGGGGGACAGTCATTAAAATTGCCACACAAAGTCCGCTTTCTGGTGGAGCAGCAACGTTAGGAGAATCGATCAAACTCGGGGCTCAACTCGCTTTAGAAGAGCAAAAAGAAAAATTCGAGAAGTTAGGTTTCAAATTAGAACTCGTTCCATATGACGATCAAGCCGATCCGAAAAAAGGAGTAGCAAACGCTCAATTAATTGGAGCCGATCAGCAAGTTTTAGGTGTAGTTGGACATTTGAACTCAGGTGTTGCCATTCCATCCTCAGAAATTTACGAAAAATATAGCATCCCAATGGTCTCTCCAGCAAACACAGCAACAGATGTCACTGACCGAGGTTTAAAAACGGTGAACCGCATTTGTGCACGTGACGATTTCCAAGGTCCTGCAGGTGCAACATTCGCTGTTGAAAAATTAGGAGCAAAGAAAATTTTTATCATTCAAGATAAAACGGCATACGGCACAGGCTTAGCAGAAGCGTTTAAAAAAGGAGCAGAAGAAGCAGGTGCTGAAATTGTTGGATTTGAAGGAATTACAATTGGTGAGAAAGACTTTAATGGCGTATTAAATCAGGTGCTCGCGAAAAAACCGGATCTCGTTTATTTCGGTGGGATGTATACAGAAGGTGGCATGTTAATTAAGCAAGCTCGTGATAAAGGTATTAATGTACCATTTATGGGCGGAGATGGGATGGACTCGTCAACGCTTGTTGAAATTGCGGGCGATGCAGTGAAAAATACATTCATTACATCTGCAGCAGGTATTGCAACGACGACAGAGGCTGGAAAGCAGTTTGCTGAAAAGTATAAACAAAAATTCGGCAAAAATATTGAGTCGTATTCTGCTTATGGATATGATGCGATGGGTGTTTTATTAAAGGCGATTGAAGATGCGATTAAAGCAAACGGAAACAAACTTCCTTCCCGTGAACAAGTAGCGGAAGCGGTTCGTAACGTTCAAGATTATGAAGGAGTTGTGACAAAAGTAAGCTTTGATGAAAAAGGGGACAACAAATACGCGAAAATTTACATTTACAAATTTGAAGAAGCAACATATCCGGCTCGATTAGAAGATGAAGTAAGTAAATAATGATGCATACGTGTGAAAAGGGTATGACAGTTTGCCGTACCCTTTTCTTGTAAATTTTTTCACGAGCAAAGGGACAAGCTAAATGTTTTTAGAAAAAGACAAGGAAATGGAGGAACCACATATGATCGAACATGTGCTACAAACATTGCCCCAAGTCATCATCGACGGATTGGCATTGGGCGCTGTATACGCCATTGTCGCTCTCGGATATACAATGGTGTACGGCATTTTAGAACTCATTAACTTCGCTCATGGAGAAATTTTCATGACAGGTGCGTTTATTGGGACAGCGCTTTTATTATCATTTTCTGCTTTTGGCTGGCTATCTTCTATGCCGATGTTGTTGGCGTTACTTCTCGTTCTTGTAGCGACATCGATTGTGACGGGATTGCTCGGCATGGGTATTGAACGAATTGCTTATCGTCCATTGCGAAATGCCCCGAAATTAATTACACTCATTACAGCAATTGGTATTTCCTTCTTATTACAAGATTTTGTTCGTTTTATTACAGAATTAAAGAAAGGAAACTACATTTTAACTGGTCCAAGTTTGTTTACTGGGCAAGTAAACATTTCAGCTTCCTCTATTTGGTCAGGATTTCATGACGCCTCAGTTAAGTCCTCTTTCTTTATCGTTTTAGTTACAGCTGTTGTCATGATGGTGACGCTTGACTTTTTTGTGAATAAAACGAAGTGGGGGATGGCGATGCGTGCTGTCGCCCAAGATCGTGAAACGGCTGCGCTTATGAGTGTAAATGTCAATAAAGTGATCGCTTTAACGTTTTTTATTGGATCTGCATTAGGTGGAGCAACAGGTGTTCTTTTTGCGATTCAATATGGAACGATTGATCCATACATCGGTTTCATTTTAGGATTGAAAGCTTTTACCGCCGCGGTATTAGGTGGGATTGGAAACATTCGTGGTGCGATGTTTGGTGGCATTGTTCTCGGTCTGCTTGAAATGTTTGCAGCGGCCAACTTACCGATCGTCTCTGATGGAATATTAGGAGCGGAGTACAAAGACGTGTTTGCTTTTTCTATTTTAATTATTGTTCTTATTTTTAAGCCAGAAGGACTATTCGGAAAAGTGTCCGTTGAGAAAGTGTAGGTGGTCGAGATGAAAAAATGGTTGAACGTATTCGAGCAAAATAAACGTTTTCAGGCGACCTTGATTGGTGCGTATATCGCTATCACGTTTGCTAGTTTATATTTAGCACAAAAATCCGTTATTGCTTTTTTGCTTTTGCTTTCTTCGCTTTTAGTTTTATATTTTACGACATTTTCGAATCGTGTGAAGTGGGTCATCGGCATTCTCGTATTAAGCGTGCTATTGCCTCTAGCCGCAAGCCAAGGAGAAGCTTATCAATCATATATGGAAGTGGCCACGTTAGTCGGAATTTACATTGCGATGGCGCTTGGATTAAACATTGTTGTAGGACTTGCTGGTCTTTTAGACTTAGGCTTCGTAGCGTTTTTTGCCATCGGTGCTTATACGTACGGTATTTTCGCGACAGCACAAGCAAACAACTTTATGCCATTTGGAAAGTATCCACTATCCGGAGAAAGTTTTTGGATATTTTTAATTATCGGATGTGTTATTGCTGCGATATTTGGCGTGTTGCTCGGCATTCCGGTGTTACGAGTAAAAGGCGATTATTTAGCGATCGTAACGCTCGGATTTGGAGAAATTATTCGTATTATTTTCAATAATTTAGATAAGCCAGTTAACATTACAAACGGTGCGATGGGGCTCGCTTCTGTTCAACCACCCAAACTGTTTGGGATTGAATTTATGTACCCGAGTCAATTTTATTATGTCGTATTAGTGATTTTGTTGCTTACGATTTTTATTGTCCGTCGTTTAGAATATTCGAAAATTGGTCGAGCATGGAAAGCGGTACGGGAAAATGAAATTGCCGCACAAGCGATGGGTATTCCGCTCGTTCGTACAAAGTTGATGGCGTTTGCCGTTGGCGCTTCATTTTCAGGAATGATGGGTGTCGTATTTGCAGCAAAACAGACGTTTGTTGATCCAACAAGCTTTACACTGCTCGAGTCCATTACAATTCTCGTCATGGTCATTTTAGGAGGCATGGGTAGCGTCCCGGGGGTCATACTCGGTGCGGCGCTCGTAACGATTTTAAATCTTCAAGTGCTCACAGAGTTAACAAACTGGTTGAACCAGCTTAGTTTAAGTGGAGTCGTTCACATTCCTGATGCACTATCTCCAGCTAAAATGCAACGGTTTATTTTTGGCTTGATTTTAATTGGATTTGCTTTGTATCGTCCACAAGGATTGTTGCCGGCAAAAAATCCTCGTTTTGATGAAAAAGAGTTGAAAAGTGGTGTAACAAACGTAGCAGATGGAAAGGAGGGAGCGAAAGGTGTCTATTTTAACGGTTAAACAATTAACAAAGCAATTTGGTGGGCTTGTAGCAAACAACAATATTGATATGGATGTACAACAAGGATCTATTACAGCGGTTATCGGACCGAACGGTGCGGGGAAAACAACATTGTTTAACATGGTCACCGGGGTGTATCAGCCGACGAGCGGTGATATTTTATTAAATGGCGAGTCGCTCGTTGGACTAAAGCCTCATCAAGTTGCACAAAAAGGCATTTCGCGCACGTTCCAAAATATCCGTTTATTCGGAGCGATGACGGTATTAGAAAATGTCATGGTTGGCATGCATACACATTTACGTAGCGGGTTATTTCATACGATATTTTCTACTCCATTGATGCGCAAAGAGGAAAAAGAAGCGAAACAAGAGGCGTATCGTCTTTTGCAATATGTCGGTTTGGAGTCACTTTATAACGAAGAGGCAAAAAATTTATCTTATGGGGCGCAGCGAAAACTTGAAATTGCCCGCGCACTAGCGACGAAACCAAAAGTGTTGCTATTAGATGAGCCTGCCGCTGGAATGAATCCGAAAGAAACAGCGGAATTGACGAAGCTCATTTATAATATGCGTGAACAATTGCAACTAACAATTATTTTAATTGAACATGATATGAAGCTCGTGATGGAAATTTCTGAACATATTATTGTGTTAGATCATGGAGAAAAAATTGCTGAAGGTACGCCAGATGACATTCGAAATAATGAAAAAGTCATTGAAGCTTACTTAGGAAAAGGAGCGACAACAGCATCGTAGGAGGGGATGGCGAGTGAGTTTGTTGCGTTTAGAGTGCGTTCATACGTTTTATGGTGGAGTTCATGCGCTAAAAGGAATTGATTTAGAAGTATGTGAAGGGGAAATTGTTACGTTAATCGGCAGTAACGGTGCCGGAAAATCGACGACATTAAAAACAATTAGCGGACAAGTGAAGGCGAAAAGTGGGAGCATTGTATACGAAGGAAAAAACATAACAAATACGCCACCACATATGACCGCCTTAGCAGGCATCGCCCATGTTCCTGAAGGACGGAGAATTTTTCCGAGATTGACGGTAAAAGAAAATTTAGAAATGGGCGCCTTTTCGGTGAATGATAAAAAAGAAATAGCTGAGCGAATGGAGCGAGTATTTCATTATTTCCCTCGGCTAAAAGAGCGTCTACAACAAAAAGGGGGGACAATGAGTGGAGGAGAGCAACAAATGTTGGCGATCGGTCGTGCTTTAATGATGAAACCGAAGTTGCTCATGTTAGATGAACCATCGATGGGGTTAGCCCCAATTATCGTCGAGCAAATTTTTCATATTATTCGAGAGTTAAACGATGAGGGAATGACGATTTTGCTTGTCGAACAAAACGCATTTCAAGCGTTGCAAATCGCGCATCGTGGCTACGTCATTCAAACAGGAGAAATTACAATGTCAGGTACAGGAAAAGAACTGCTTGGAAACGAACAAGTACGAGAAGCATATTTAGGGTGAAACACAAGGCGTCTGGCGACAAAAGCTAGCGCCTTTTTGTATAATTGTTTTGGAGGGATGGATGTGCACATTGATACAGTAATATTGCGACATTTAGAAATGGAATTAAAATCACCGTTTACAACAAGCTTTGGAACGATGAAAACGCGACCTGTTTTATTAGTGGAAGCGATTGATGAAAATGGCGAGCGAGGATGGGGGGAAGGTGTTGCTTTTTCTGCCCCTTGGTATACGGAAGAAACGTTGGAAACGACGTGGCATATGCTTGAACATTTTTTAATTCCGCTTCTTTTTCAAGCGCCCGTTCATCATCCAGATGAATTGCGCACCCGATTTTCGATGATTCGCCGCAATTACATGGCCAAAGCAGCGCTGGAAGGGGCGGTATGGGATGTATTTGCCAAACGACATCGGATGTCATTAAGCGCGGCGCTCGGCGGCGAAAAACAAGAAGTGGAAGTTGGGATAAGCATTGGCATTCAGCCAATAACGAATTTGCTAAAACGAATGGAGCAAGCGCTTGCGGAAGGATACAGGCGTGTAAAAATAAAAATTAAGCCAGGATGGGATGTGGATGTCGTTCGTGTCGTTCGTCAACATTTCCCTGATGTTCCGCTTATGGTCGATGCAAACTCCGCTTACTCGTTACACGACATCGATCGCTTACAAGCGCTCGATGACTATGAGTTGCTGATGATTGAACAGCCGCTTGCTGTAGATGACATCGTTGATCATGCGAAATTACAAGCAAAGTTAAACACACCGATTTGTTTAGATGAAAGCATATGTTCATACGAAGATGCCAAAAAAGCCATTGAATTGCAAAGTTGCCGAATCATCAATATAAAAATTGGTCGAGTAGGTGGATTAACGGAAGCGAAACGCATTCATGATTTATGCCAACAACATCATATTCCTGTATGGTGCGGCGGTATGTTAGAAGGCGGAGTTGGACGAGCACATAGCATCGCTTTAGCAACACTTCCTCATTTTTCTTTGCCAAGCGATACCGCTGCGTCGGCAAATTATTGGGACCGTGATTTCATTGATCCAGAAGTTACCGTTCATCATGGACGCATTTTCGTTTCGAAACAGCTTGGTATAGGCTATGAAGTGAATAGGAAAGAAGTTGAAAGGCGTGTCGTTCGCTCAAAAATATATAAGCGTGTGAAAGGATGATGATATGTTTGATCCGACGATTTTTGATAATTTAAAAACGGTTGTTGAAGGAGCCATTTACGATCTAGATACAAATGATGAACTGATTGCGATCATTGATCGCTCAGACATCGTTGACTTAGCGAAATTTACGCGCGCGTACGCTCTTTCTTTTCAATTGCGTCATGCTCATCAAGTGACGTGTACTATTTCGCTTGAAATGACGCTCCAGCATATTGCAAACGAGTTGTTACACGAAGATGTTACGAACGCAGGCTGTACTGTGACGGTTTCGTTTTCTTTTTCAGCTACACATGTTGATTGCGGAGACGTAGAACAGGCGCTAAAGCACATTTGGGGGGAACAGCGCACAGTGATCCAAACGTTAACGTATACATACCCAAAACATGAACGATATACTCATCAAGTGACGATTGATTTCGAACGTACGATTAACGAAAGCCATGTTGACGATTTATTACAGATGATTCCATACATCATTCGTTCCCTTGAACAGTTGCTTTTGTATGCTGAACAAAAATAATTGAAGGCATGTGATATTCCAAGTATGATAGAAGTGAAAATGATTATAGTTATCATACTTGGAGTGTTGCTGAATGAAAAAAATACATTTTTGTAAAAAGAATAAATTCGCAACGAAAACGTTGTATCAATTTTTAAAACAAACGTTCAAACATGTGAAAGTGAAGCGAAAAGATTGCGTCGGCAAATGCAAAATGTGCAAACATTGTCCGTTCGTTTTAATCGACGGAGAAGCGGTAAAAGCGGCGACGACGGATGAATTGTATGATCGTATTTCTTATGAAATGACAAAACAATGGTGGGCGTTTCGGGAAAAATAAGCAGGAATTTTTTTATTTTTGTTTAAATTCATGTGTGAAAGGGGGGAAAATGATGTGGTCAGAAGTAAAACAAGTGTTATCTCGCACGATGTCCTCGCTTGCTTTTGAAACATGGATTGAAGGAACGACAGCGACGATGGAAGAACATACGGTCACTATTCATTGCACAAACCCAATGCAAAAAAGTTGGATTGAAACGTTGTATATGTCTTACATTGAACAAGCGGTCGAAAAAGTTTGCGGAAAACGGATGGTTGTCAAGTTAGAGGCACCTCATGAGCTTTCTAACGAGCAATTTATGCGTATGTGGAACTACATGATTACCCTCGAAAAACAAACGTGGCATCTTGAAGCGCGGGTCACAAAAGTGGAACGGCAAATGGAAGAAATAGAAAAAGAAGTGGCGCAACTGCGCGAACGGACAGAATTTCTTGAACGACTGCTTGGAACAGATGAGCAATCTGTACAGAAAACGTATATTCATTAAAAAGGTGTTCCAAATGATGGAACACCTCTGTTTGTTAACATTTTTTATAATGTACTGTCATACATAATTTACCACAGCAAGACCCAGATGCTACAGGGGCATCGTTAGTGGATTTGGGGGTATGAAGACATTTAATTGATACTTTTTTCAAGCTATTAAACGTTTTTGAAAAAGATTGCCCTTCTGTTAATATGGCAACCTTCATATCGTTCACGTGTACCTCGACCCCATCACAACTATTTTCAACTAATACAGTTACTGTTCCAAACGGTTTAATGACATCTCCATCTGCTTCCCAAATTGTGTGATCTGTACTATCACATGAAAACTCCCAATTTTGACAAACTTCATCCGTCACAATTGGACGGTCTGGACAACATCCTCCACAGCTCATCATATCCGCTCCTTTTCGTTTAATTGAAGAATCATCTTCCTTTATATACAATGCGAGGAAAGGAAAAGTGTATAGGATTTTGTCCTATGTTGCACACCTAATTTTTACACATTTTTTTCATCGCATGCCTATGCACGAATATACATACGCACATAGTATGATATATCGAATGAAAAAGGGGGGATGGCAAGTGGAAAAGCATTGTATTCATGTGGAAAAAGTATTTGACTGGGTTGCGCGCTCGGTAAAATTAACAAAAAGGGAAACGTTGACAGAACCTATTGTGAAACACGAGATTTGTGTCGACATTTGTACACCGTGCGGAAAAAAAACGATCGTATGGTCAGCGGAAAAAAACGTGCAAGCGTTTGGAACGGTGACGGTTGTATATGAGCAAGGGTGCGGGCAAAAAATGGACGTCTTTATAAATGGAGAATTTGCTTTTTCGTTGCAAGAAGGAGAATCTCGCTCAGTGACCATATCACATTTACATGACGTTCAAGTTGAATGTAAAGGAGATGGCACGTGCGTCGGACGTGTATGTATTCAACTTCATCAACAGATTCATCGGATGAATGATTGTGAACATATTCGTTGCATATTGACTGATGCATGTGGACAGCCGATTGAACCAGGAGAGATGACTTGTCGCATCCTTGATGAACGACAGACAGTTCGTGTAACGTTGCCGAATGGAAAACATGTAAACTTACAGCGAGTATATATTCTCGTCGAGGCGTTTGTTGTGGTGCAATGCATTCAGAAAGACGGAACGGTGTGGAAAACAAAGCCGATGTCATTAGCAACGATGGAGGATGTGTTACTATGTGCCCCAGCCGAGACAACTATCGTTTGCGAAACCGTTACGGCCGACTGTAAAGTCGCATTTCTTTCAACAACGTGCCCACAAATATTTATCACTGTTCATCTTTGCCAACATGTTCAATCGCTTGGGCGTGTAAAAGTGGAATTGGAAGGAACGATCTGCTTCCCGCGTGTCGAACAACAAGTACACATATGCCCGCAACATGTTCATATACCAAGTTGTCCGATATAAAAAGAGAGCGACGCGTCAAGCGAAGCTCTCTGATCGTGTAAAGCCAAATATGCCTGAAATAAAGCAACTATTGATGATCCATGTTTCGTTCGTTTTCGTCAGACGGACGGTTCCTTTCCCGACCGCATCAATCGTGACGTTTTGCATATTATTGAACTGCCCGGTAGCTAACGTGTCGACATCAACCGTTTGCCCTTGGATATGTTGCAAAAAGCTTGTAATTGAACGTTCACAACAATCGCACGTTTCGTCGATCGCAGGTAGAGAAATGTCTTTCAATACGTTTCCTCTTACTCCGACGACGTTACAAATTGGAAATGCTGCAGATCTTTTCTCTTGTTCTGTACCTGGAATTGTGCCAGTAACAATAAAGTCATTTACAATTGAACCGATCGTAAAATTATTATTTCCTTGTCCCGGTCCTGTTTGATCGAGCGTTGCAATATCGACTTCTTTTCCATTTAGCTGTGCTAACACAATTTTCATTCCCTCGACACAGCATGGACATTCGTCACGCTGTGGAGGTAACGGTTTATGGCGTATAGGTGCGCAACAACAACATTTTTTCATCGTTTCCCCCCTCTCTCACTTTATTGTATGAACGAGAGAGGGAAAGGTGTGGACGGGTCGTTATAAAAACGGATTGCGCCATTCCATAAGCAAAGCGTAGTTGCACGACTGGGCATCTTCTAAATAATTAGCAACGACTTTCACTGGTGTGCGCCCGCAGCGAAGTAAAAAAGTAATAACAGGGTCTGTGAGTTTTCCTTTTATAACTGCATCTACATATTGTTCGGCAGTCATTTCATTGGCATATCGATGATATTCGGGCATTCGACTCCCACCTAATAGCCGTTCAAGCTTTTGATGGACGACAACTTCGTACATCGACTGCATGAGCCACTTTCCTAAACCGAGTTTGCGATATGCTGGACGCACACCAATGTCAACGACGTATAACGTATTGCCGTTTCGATTATGATTGCGAATGTATCCGCTGTCCGTTATTTCTTCCCACGTATGATCAGCGTCGTTCGGATGGTAGTTCACAATTAAACCGGTCATCGATCCGACGACTTCCCCATCAATTTCGACACATAATGCTCCTTCTGGAAAAAGTGTGATATGATTCATGAGTTGCTCTTTATTCCACCATAGTTCAGATGGAAAAGGGGGTGGAAAGCTTTCTTGTTGAATACGAATTAACGCATCGATATCTTTTTCTTCATAGTTGCGAATAAGCGCAGGAATAGGACGATCATCATGAAATACGTAAAGTTGCTTTTTATACATTTTGTTCCTCCTTACGTCCAATCTGTATATAAATCTATGCGACGGTCGCGCCAAGTGGTTACCGAACCGCGCTCGCGAACGTCGTAAAGAAGCTGTAAATCAAGATCCGCTGTAATGATCATATCGTCGTTTATTTCTCCTTCGGCTAGAATACCGCGTGGCGGGAACGGAATATCGTTCGGTGTAATGATCGCTGCTTGCCCGAAGTTTGCGCGCATAAAATCAACGGTTGGCAATGACCCGACTGTCCCTGTTGTGACGACGTATACTTGATTTTCAATCGCACGGGCGTGACATGTGTAGCGTACGCGATGAAATCCGTGGCGATCATCGGTACACGACGGACAAAAAATGACATCCGCTCCTTTTGCGCGCGCCATGCGTACAATTTCAGGAAATTCAATGTCATAACATGTTAAAATCGCAATCGTTCCTTTTATTGTTTGAAAGACGTGTAATGTATCGCCGCCATGCATATTCCATTCGTTCACTTCCGTCGGCGTAATATGTAGCTTTGCCTGTTCGGCAATCGTTCCATCGGGATAAAATAAATGTGCCACATTATATAGTCGATCTTCTCTTTTTATGACATGTGTCCCACCAATAATATGCATATTCGTCTGTTTCGCAAGAGTTGAAAATAATGAGCGATATGCATCTGTAAACGTCGGAAGTTCTTCAATCGTTATGCCATCTCCAATGGACATGAGTTGCGTCGTAATAAACTCAGGGAAGAGCACAAATTCAGCACCAAATTCTTGCGCGGTTTTTACGTAATGTTCAACTTGTTTTGCAAACTGTTCAAATGATGCAATCGTATGTAAATGATATTGAACCGCACTGACGCGCATTTTCAATGACACTCACCTTCTTTTTTTGTATTTTTTCACCATTATAACGAACATTTTTTATTTTGTCTGAATCGAAGCATCGTTTGTGTAGAAAAAATGATCGATGTGTTACAATAGCGCTAAAGGAGGAATATGAAATGAGCATTTATGATTTTCGTGTACGTACGATTCGTGGGGAAGAGCAATCGTTAGCGCAGTATAAAGGAAAAGTATTATTAATCGTCAATACAGCAAGCAAATGTGGATTGACGCCACAGTACGAACAATTGCAGCAATTGTATGACAAGTATAAAGATCGCGGTTTTGTTGTGCTCGGTTTTCCGTGCAATCAATTCGGAAATCAAGAGCCAGGATCCGAAGAAGACATCTCACAGTTTTGTCAACTCAATTATGGTGTGACGTTTCCGATGTTTGCGAAAGTGGACGTAAACGGTCCAAACGCCCATCCGCTCTTCACTTACTTAACGGAACAAGCACCAGGTGTATTAGGAACGAAAGCGGTGAAATGGAATTTTACAAAGTTTTTAGTTGATCGCAAAGGTCAAGTTGTTGAGCGGTTTGCCCCAACAACAAAGCCACTCGAGCTTGAACAACATATTGAATCGTTGCTTCACGAACCCGTCTCTGAATGAAAAAGAGACGGTTTTTTGTTTGAAGTAATGGATGTGTCTATACGGATTTTTGTATAGTGCATATGTTGAGATAGTAGGGATTTATGTCAAATAGGAGGGGTTATATGTTCATTGAACCTTGGATCGTAGATGAAACGATGCATGAGTTTTTCGTACCGGACTATATTGAACAAATGGCAGAAGATGTTTTGCGTCATTACGATTTATCAGTTCAAAGTAGGCAAGTTGTCACGACGAAGCCGGATAAAGGGGGAGCTATTTGGAAGTTAGAAACGAACAAAGGGCCAAAAAGTTTAAAATTGCTTCATCGTCGTCCAACACGCAGTTTGTTTAGCCTTGGCGCTCAGCGATATTTAGTCGATGTGCAAAACGCAAATGTCCCGCCGATTGTACAAACGAAAGAAGGGATGGACTATGTAGAGGCGGGAGGAAAACTATGGTTTGTTGCTGAGTGGATCGAGCCGTTATTTCCTGTAACGAAAGATTTAGAAGGAGCGAAACAGCTTTGTTATGCGCTTGGTGAGTTTCATCGTTTAAGTAAAGGATACGTTCCTCCAAAAGGAGCAGAAATCGCGTCCCGACTGTATAAATGGCCAAAAACGTATGAAAAAACGATAAACAAAATGGACTGGTTTCGCCAATTGGCGAAGGCGTATAAAGAGATGCCTGCAAGTGCGATGTTACTGGAAGTTGTCGACCGCTTTCAAGCACAGGCGCGCGAAAGTTTCATAAGATTACAACAATCCGCGTACATCCAGCTAGTCGAACGCGGACATAGCGAATGGGGATTAGTGCATCAAGATTATGGTTGGTCGAACGGACAAATGGGTGCAGACGGCATGTGGATTATCGATTTAGATGGCGTGGCGTATGATTTGCCCATCCGAGATTTACGAAAACTGATTTCCGGTACGATGGCTGATTTATACCGCTGGGATGCTCAATGGGTGCGAGAGATGATTCGTGCGTATCATGAAGCGAATCCGATCGACGCTTCATTATATGACATATTGATGATTGATTTGTCACTTCCGAATGAATTTTACAAAAACTTAAAAGAAGTTGTATATGAACCAGAGCTGTTTTTAACGGAACAAACGATGCAACTCATTGAAATGATTGTTGCCACGGATGAAACGAAATGGCCGGTTCTGGCGGAAATTGAAAACGATTGGAAGGAGAACGGAAACAGATGAATATTTTAATGATTTGTACAGAAAAACTACCTGTTCCTCCTGTGCTCGGTGGCGCGATTCAAACGTATATTGCTGGTATTCTCCCTTATCTTCACCGTGCACATCGTATTACGGTATTAGGTGTACAACATGAAACGTTGCCACACGAAGAAACGATCGACGGCATTCATTATGTACGTGTCCCGGGGGGAACGTTTGACACGTATCGGGATCACGTCGTTCAATACGTGCAAGCTCATTCGTTTGATCTCATCCACATCTTTAACCGTCCACGTCTCGTTTTACCTATTCGTCAAGTCGCTCCTCATGCTAAAATTACACTTAGCATGCATAACGATATGTTTCAAGTGGCGAAAATCAGCCGTGAAGAAGCAGAAGAAGTGATTAGGCAAGTATGTGCGATTGTCACCATTAGCAACTACATCGGCCAAGTCATTCGTGACCTATACCCAGAAGCAGAGGGGAAATTACGAACGATTTACTCCGGTGTCGACTCGGAACGATTTTTACCAGGGAATCATCCGAATATGGCGTCGATTCGTAAACAGCTACGCCAAGCGCATGGCATCGATCAAAAAACAGTCATTTTATTTGCAGGGCGTTTATCGCCAAATAAAGGGGTCGACAAACTAATTCAAGCATTGCCGGAACTTGCGAAGCGATTTAACGACTTAGCGCTCGTTATCGTCGGAAGCAAATGGTTTAGTGAAGAAGGGACGACAGATTATATTGCTTACGTTCGTTCATTAGCTAAAAGATTACCGATTCCTGTTGTAGCGACAGGGTTTGTGTCGCCAAATGACATTCAACATTGGTTTGCTGCTGCTGACTTATTTGTTTGTACGTCGCAATGGCAAGAGCCGCTTGCTCGCGTTCATTATGAGGCGATGGCGGCAGGGCTTCCGATTGTTACAACCGCTCGTGGTGGGAATCCAGAAGTCATCGTTCCAAATGAAAACGGTGTTGTTGTCGAAAGGCCAGAAGATCCGCAAGACTTTGTGGAAAAAATGACATATGTGTTATCCAATCGTACACTAATGAAGAAGATGGGGGAAAACGGGCGTAAATTAGCGACATCACTTTATCGTTGGGAGCGCGTGGCATCAGATTTGCTTCATGTATGGCAACATGTCGAACAAATCGATCTTTCTACGACAGAAGCCATTGTTTCTGTTAAGGAAACGGTTGAGCAAGTCGTTGCGGAACAGCCGACCGAGCCCGTTTTACCACCTTTACAACCAATTCAAGAAGAAGTGGTGTTGAATAAAAAAAGGAAAAAAGCATTTGTATGGGCGATTACGACATAAAACCCCCACTTATGTTTGTGGGAGTTTCGGTCTCGTTTGCATATACAAATAAAAGTCATCGTTTTGTTTTTCTGTGATGACGTCGCGTAAAATTTGAGCAAGGACTGTGCTATACACAGTTCCGTTATCTCCGTAAGCATAGACGAAATAACAGTTTGGAAAGGAATCGTACACTCCAATCATCGGAAGGCCATCGTGCGTCCCGCCGTAAAAGGCAGCTAAATAAAATTCAGGAACGACGTGAATATCGGGGAAAAGTCGATGAAATTCCTCGATGAGTCGTTCTTTTTTATGCATCAGCTTTGCGTCGCGGTCATCCGCATAAGCTGTATTTTCATCCAGACCTCCGATAATAATGCGATCGTCAGCTGTTGTGCGCATATACACGTACGGACGGGCCGTCTCCCAAATAAGCGTACGTTTATACCAACTTGAAAAATCTTTGACACGATTTGTAATCACAGCATATGAACTAACGAGTAACGCTTTTTTTTCTTGTTTCACTTCTAACGTTTCGTAGCCTGCGGCAAAAATAACTGTTCGAGCTCGAATGGAATGCCCGTTTTTCGTATAGCATGTTGCCATATGTTGTTCGAGTTTTTTTCCGTTGATTTCTGTTTCTTCAAAAATACGCACCCCACGTTGTTTCGCATATTCTAATAAACCAATTGTCAATTTATATGGGTTTAATTCTCCATCCCCCGTTGTATATAAAGCGGCATGCTTTGTAAACGGATAATGGCGACGAATTTGTTGTTCATCTAACCAAACAACAGGATATCCTTGCTTTTTTAATGCTGTATATTCTTTTTCGAGCTTTTGAACATCTTCGGCCACGCTTGCGTAATACAAACTATCTCTTCTTTGAAATTCCACATCGATATGTAAACGACTGGCCGCTTGTTCAAGTTCATCGACTGCTTGTTGACAAAGCGTTAAATGGCGCGCAGCATATGTTTCACCAAAGCTGTTAACGAGCTCAAAAAACATTTTATCTCCGAGACACTGAATTAGTGCCGTATTTGTCATCGTACTCCCGTATCCAGCTTTTCTTTTATCGACGACAACGACGTCTAAATCCATTTCACTTAAATAATAAGCACATAACGCCCCAGAACCACCCGCTCCGACAATTAACACGTCACATTGTATGTCGCTCTCAAGAGGGGGATACGAAGGAGCGTCGGGAAATGTCGTTGGCCAATATAACTTTCCAGTTTGTAAATCCATCGCAATAACCACCTTTCTTCTCCGTTCTAGTCTTTTTTATATTGACCTGCATATGTAAAAGTATGCGGCAACAACAATGTCATTTATATATTGACATAGCAAAAAGCTTTCTTATTTTTGGAATATTTGATAAAATGAAACGGAGCATCACATGGATGACAAGAAAGTAGGGATGGAATGTGAAAGTATTTTTGGACTTAATGTGGTTTTTTAAACAAGAAAAAAAAGCATATATGATCGGAATTATATTACTTGCGATTGTGTCGTTGCTTGAGCTTGTTCCACCGAAAGTGATTGGGCACGTTGTTGATGCGATAAAAGCAGGAGAATTAACGAAAGAAAAGCTTGCGATGTGGTTAAGCTTACTCGCAGGCGTTGCGATTTGTATGTACGGTTGTCGTTACGTTTGGCGGACGATGATTTTTGGATCGGCGGCGAAGCTTGCTCGGCTGTTGCGCGATCGGCTGTACGGTCACTTGACAACGATGTCTCCGTCTTTTTATCAACATCGACGCATCGGTGATTTAATGGCACATGCGACAAATGATTTACAAGCGATCCAGCAAACAGCGGGTGTTGGTGTTTTAACGCTTGTTGATTCACTATGCATCGGCGGATTTGTGATTGCGACGATGGCATTTACAATTAGTTGGAAACTAACGCTCATTTGTTTATTGCCAATGCCGCTCATGGCTTATTTAACAAGCTACTACGGGTCGTTGCTTCATCAACGTTTTCATCATGCGCAAGAGGCTTTTTCCGCTTTAAACGATAAAGTGCAAGAAAGCATTGCAGGCATAAAAGTAATAAAAACGTTCGGACAAGAAAAAGAAGAAATTGAGTCGTTTCGAGTACAAGCGGATGATGTCGTTCGAAAAAATATGGCGGTTGCTCGCATTGATTCGTTGTTTGATCCAACGATTTCGCTTATTGTCGGCGTGTCGTTTTTTTTAGCGATCGTTTTTGGTGCCCGTTTTGTCGTGCAAGGAGAGTTGACAATTGGGCAACTCGTTTCTTTTACGATGTATTTAGGGCTTCTCATTTGGCCAATGTTAGCGTTCGGATGGTTATTTAATATTGTCGAACGCGGTCGCGCTTCGTATGACCGTGTTTCCTCGTTGTTGCGCGAAAAACCAGATATACAAGAAAAGGAAGGGTTACTTGATGAAGTACCAACAGGTGACATCACGTACGATATTCGCTCCTTTACGTATCCGAATGAAACGAAGCCAACATTACAGCACATTCAGTTTACATTAAAAAAAGGAGAAACGTTAGGAATTGTTGGGAAAACAGGAGCCGGAAAAACGACGCTTTTAAAAGTGTTATTGCGTGAGTTTGTTGGGATGGATGGAGACGTTTATTTTGGCGGACATTCGATTACACAATATCGGTTAGAACGATTGCGCGAAGCGATTGGTTATGTACCACAAGATCATTTTCTTTTTTCTGCCTCCATTCGTGACAATATTGCTTTTGCTCGACCAGATGCCAGTCAAGAAGAAGTAGAGCATGTCGCCAAACTCGCTCAAGTGCATGATGATATTGTACAGTTTCCAGAAGGGTATGAAACAGTTGTTGGTGAAAGAGGTGTGTCTTTATCGGGAGGACAAAAGCAACGGCTATCGATTGCGCGTGCATTGCTCCTTGATCCGGAAGTGCTTATTTTAGACGACTCGCTATCCGCAGTCGATGCTCAAACGGAAGAACGCATTTTACGAGCGTTGAAAGAAAATCGAGCCGGCAAAACGACGATTATTGCGACGCATCGGTTAAGTGCCATTCAACACGCGCATTTAATTTTAGTGCTTGAAGATGGAAACATTGTTCAGCGAGGTACGCACGAAGAGCTTGTGGCCCAAGACGGTTGGTATCGGGATATGTATGTTCGCCAACAGCTCGAACAGTTTGTGGAACGTGGAGGTGCGCAATGAAATCGAATATGAATCAACGGCAAGTGTTTATGCGGCTCATGAGCTATGCGATCCCGCATCGAAAGTCACTGTTTTTTGCTTTTTTTCTTTTAGCCTTAACGACTGCGGGCGAAGTGCTCGGCCCGATTATTGTAAAAGTGTTTATTGATGACTACTTAACACATATGACATTTCCGCTTCAAGCGATGATCGGATTAGCAGCTGCCTACGTCACGATCCACATTGCGAAAGTCGTTCTTTCTTACTTTCAATTGCTGAAGTTTCAAGAAATTGCGCTAAAAATTATTCAACAGCTGCGCATCGATGTATTTGCGAAAGTACAATCGTTAGGAATGCGCTATTTTGACCAGACGCCAGCGGGGAGCATCGTATCGCGAGTGACAAATGATACGGAAGCGATTAAAGAAATGTTTGTTGAAGTGCTCGTCACATTTATCCAAAGTGCTTTTTTCTTAATTGGTGTGTTTGTTGCGATGTTTTTGCTCGATGTCCGTTTAGCTACTTTTTGTTTAGTAATTTTACCGGTTATTTATATCATTATTCGTACGTATCGAAAGTATAGTTCGGTGTTTTATAGCGATTTGCGCGAGCGGTTAAGCCAGCTGAATGCAAAGTTAAATGAGTCGCTTCAAGGTATGGCGATCATCCAAGCGTTCCGCCAACAAAATCGGATGAGAGAACAATTTGGAGACATTAACGAAAAACATTATATAGCGGCAATGAAAAATATTAAACTTGATAGTTTATTGCTTCGTCCAGCGACAGACGTCGTTTATGTATTTTCGCTTATTGTCGTTTTAAGTTATTTTGGCATCTCTTCTTTTCAAAGTCCGGTTGAAATCGGTGTGTTATACGCCTTCGTCAATTATTTAGAGCGTTTTTTTGAACCGATTAACCAAATGATGATGCGGCTATCGATGTTTCAGCAAGCGCTCGTTGCTTCGTCGCGCGTGTTTCAATTGTTAGATGAACGAGAAGAAGAGCCGAAACAATATGAGCAACCACTTGTGATTGAAAAAGGAACGGTGGAATTTCGCAATGTATCGTTTAGTTATGATGGAAAACGCGACGTGTTAAAAAACATTTCGTTTATCGCTCGACCTGGAGAAACAGTTGCGCTCGTCGGTCATACAGGAAGCGGAAAAAGTTCGATCATTCAACTGCTCATGCGCTTTTACGAGTTTGAACGCGGGGACATTTTGATTGATGGACATTCCATTAAAGCATATCCGAAAAGAGAATTGCGAAAAAATATCGGCCTTGTTCTTCAAGATCCGTTTTTGTTTTATGGGACGGTGCGAGATAACATTCGACTTCATCATAAACGTCTGACAGATGAAGATATAGAACAAGCTGCGACATTTGTTCAAGCCCATTCGTTTATTGAAAAATTGCCAAAAGGGTACGACCATCCCGTGACAGAGAGGGGGACGACGTTTTCGAGCGGCCAACGTCAACTCATTGCATTTGCTCGTACAATTGCGATCAATCCAAAAATATTAGTGCTTGATGAAGCAACGGCAAATATCGATACAGAAACAGAGGAAGCCATTCAACAAGCGCTCGAAAAGATGAGAAAAGGGCGAACGACGATTGCGATTGCCCATCGTTTATCAACAATTCAAGATGCCGATCAAATTCTCGTTTTGCATCAAGGTGAAATTGTTGAGCGTGGCACGCATCAACAGTTGCTTGCAAAACGAGGGCTATATTATCGAATGTACGTCTTGCAAAATGGGTTAACCGAAGATGTATGTATATAAAAGTTTTTCAAGTTTGTTTCAGTTTTGTCAAGCACATTTGTCGAAACCGCCATATTAAGTGGCGGTTTCGCAATATACGATTTCCCCTAATTTTGGTACACATAGTTGCTCGCTTGGAAAGTTGCGCCGTTCCCATTCGGTATATAGACGATCTAGCGCTTCTTTTGGTGTATCGTCAGCGAGTGGAAATGTACCGTAATGCATCGGAATAAATGTTTTTGCACGGCAATCGACAAATGCTTGTACAGCTTCTTCTGGTGTCACATGTTGAGGCCCCATAAACCATTCTGGTTCATATGCCCCAATAGGCAACAACGCATAATCGATATGGAAACGCTCCCCAATTGCGCGAAACCCGCGAAAATATCCACTATCCCCAGCGAAATAAAACGTTGGTTTTTCTTTTGCGTCAATGATCCACCCGCCCCAATGGGATGTATTCGTATCAAATAGTGTCCGCTTTGACCAGTGTTGTGCAGGAACGAACGTAAACGAAACATTTTGTTCGACAACGGTGTCCCACCAACAGCATTCCACGACACGCTTAAACCCCCTTTTCAGAAAGGATGGACGTAACCCGCTTGGAACGAGGATGAGAGGGTTTCCTTTTAGCTGTTTTATGCTTGAGAAATGTAAATGGTCATAGTGGCTATGAGAAATTAGTATGACATCAACAGGAGGTACATCATAAATCGGAATGGCCGGATCAGTTAGTCTGCGAATCGTTCCTAATCGTTTTGCCCAAACCGGATCTGTAACGATGGTTAAGCCATTTATTTGAATAATAAATGTTGCGTGCCCTATCCATGTGAGCAACGTTTGCTTTTTATTTGTATGCAGCAAAGAAGGGTCAATATATTCACGGGGCAAAGTATATGACCAATCTTTCTTTTTTTGTCTTCTTTCCGCATACCAACGCCGTAAATCAGCAAATGTTTTTGTTGTGTATACCCCATCTAAATTTTCATATCGTTTTCCCATTTTCTTCTCCTCCAATATGGGTGTTTCATTTGAGCATTCAGTATATATAAGTATACACGATGATTTCTTTAATTTTTTTGTTCGTATGAAAATGTTTCTCTTGACAATGAGAAAATGAAGCAAGTCATCCGCAAAACATCCGCATCTTGTCGTAGTGAAGTTTAAAATATATCAGAGCCAAAGAAAAAATTGTTAAATATGTGTTGAACGAGGGGGAAGAAACTGGGCATAACATATGCTCAGTTCTATTTTTTATTGTTCACATATTAACTATAATGGATAATATGAAGCGAAAGAAGATGACATGGCCGCGTCATAATGGATCATATATGAATACATTATAGTAAAAAAATGATTGGGGAGAAGAAAGGTGGAAGATGTTGTACTTCAACATGCGGAACAGTTGAAGCATTGGGAAGAAAAACAAGAAGAGATTTTACAAGAATTAATTCAAAACCAACAAAAAATTCATCAGCAAAACGATTTATATTATAACGAAAAAGAAGAGGCGCGCATTATTGAACGATATTATGAGCATATTCATGATCAAACGGACGGAACGTTTTTATTTCGAGCATATCACGATTTAATCAAGCGGACACATATACGCCGCATCCCTTATTTTCTAAGCAAAGATTACTATTTGTACACATGGGTTGATTTGCAGCCGGATGGAACAGTAAAAAGTATTTATTCAGGAAAAAAGAAAGATCCGCGCACGGTTATTTTACAAGACTATGAGACGATTCAAAAGCGATATGAACAATTTATTCAACTTGTGAAAAAAGCAAAAAAGGGTGAACTCGATCTTGAACAAAAGATGAAAATGGTCGATCGACAATTCAAATTTAATGCCGAGCATGTCGTTCCGCAATCTTGGTTTGGGGCGAAAGAGCCGATGAAAGGAGATTTGCATCACTTATTCGTTTGTGAACCACGTTGTAATTCGATCCGTTCGAATTTTCCTTATGCAGATTTTCCATTTTATGAACCAGAGTCCCCTTATGAAATGGTTCAAAATGACTGTGGAGTAGCATACGGAGAATATTTTGAGCCTGAACACGGAAAAGGGGCGGTGGCGCGAGCGATGTTGTATTTCCTCGTTCGTTATCCGCGAGCGATCAAACAACCGTTTATTGATCAAATAAACATTTCGTTGCTTATTCAATGGCATAAACAGTTTCCTGTTACAATGTATGAAAAACATCGTAACGCGGCTATTTTTCGTATTCAAGGAAATCGCAATCCGTTCATAGATAAACCGCATCTTGTTGAACAGATTTATTTTTTGATTGGACGTAAAAGTGGTTAGGCGTTCGCACACATCCCCCTCTTTTTCATATGCTGTATTACAGTTTATGAAAAGGGGAAGAGAACGATGGGTGTGGAGTTAACAGCGTTACATTGGATTTACGTCTCGTTTATTTGTATCATTATCGCGTTAATGATTTGGCGTAAAGATACATCGTTAGCTTGTATGATTGGCATCTTTTTGTTAGCGATGACAGCGACAGGCTCTTTGCCACTTTCTATTAGCACGATTTTTAAAAGTTTCATTTACGCAATCACCGAACTTCTTCCGACCATTCTTGTCATATCTATTATCGTATCAATGAGTAAGCTTCTGACGATCACAGGAATGAATGAAGTGATGATTGCGCCGTTTGCGAAATTGATTCGCACCCCAACGTTAGCTTATTGGACGATCGGGATATTAATGATGGTTATCTCGTGGTTTTTCTGGCCATCACCTGCTGTAGCGTTGCTTGGAGCGGTGTTGTTACCGGTCGCTGTTCGTGTAGGATTACCTGCGTTAGGGGTAGCGATGGCGATGAATTTATTCGGACATGGCATTGCGCTATCAGGTGATTTTATTATTCAAGGGGCACCGAAATTAACAGCAGATGCGGCAGGTATTCCTGTTTCCGAAGTCATTTCCGCAAGCATTCCGCTCGTCTTTGTGATGGGAATAGTCACAGTGACAACCGCGTTTTTCTTGTTGCGTCGCGATATGGAAAGAGGGAACATTCAACAAGGCGAAGCGGTTGCTATCGCTGAAAATGAAGTACAGTCTCATTTATTAACAAAACGAATGAAAGTTACGTTTGCATTTCTTATTCCGATTTTATTTGGCCTAGACGTTGTAGCGATGTATTATTTTCAATTGCAAGGCGGAGATGCAACTGCGTTAATTGGTGGAACAGCTATTTTCATTTTATCTCTCTTATCAGTCGTCGCATATAAAAAGAAAAGTTTAGAACAAATTACAGACTTGTTCATTCAAGGATTTCAATTTGGGTTTAAAGTGTTCGGTCCGGTCATCCCAATTGCAGCATTCTTTTATTTAGGAGATTCAGGATTTCAAACGATTATCGGTGATTTTTTACCAAAACAGTCGCATGGCATTGTGAATGACTTAGGTGTTGCTTTATCGAATATCGTTCCATTAAGTAAAGAAGTTGGAGCTGTGACATTAGCTGGGGTAGGAGCCATTACAGGCTTGGATGGCTCGGGATTTTCAGGTATTTCCCTTGTCGGCTCCATTGCAAAATTGTTTGCAGCAGCAATTGGAACGGGGATTGCGACATTGACAGCACTTGGTCAAATCGCAGCAATTTGGGTTGGGGGAGGAACATTAGTGCCTTGGGCGCTCATTCCAGCAGCTGCCATTTGTGGTGTCAGCCCATTTGAATTAGCAAGACGAAATGTTGTGCCAGTTATTGTCGGGTTAACTGTAACGACAGTGGTTGCGATGTTTCTTATTTAGTTATAAAGAGTGTCTCCAACGAGGCACTCTTTTTTCTATGTTATAAAAAGTAACGTATAAATAAAAAATTTTCAAAAAAAATGTTGCATTTCTATCTCTTTGTGTAATATATTATAACCATAAATGTTATAAAAAATGACATAAAGGAGAGATGAGAATGAATGAAGTACAGTTGAGTTTGGCGCTTGATTCACTTTGGGTCATGTTAGGTGCCATTTTAGTCATTGGAATGCAAGTCGGATTTGCTTTGTTAGAAGCGGGTTCGACACGAATGAAAAATGCTGGCCATGTCGCCGGAAAACAAATATTAAGTTTTGCGATTGCCTCACTTGCATTTTGGGCGGCAGGTTTCGCCATTACATTTGGAAAAGGAAATGGGTTCATTGGCACAGAAGGATGGTTTTTAAAAGAAGGAACAGAAACGTTCTCCTCACTTTCATGGGCGAATGTACCGCTTGAATTAAAATTTTTATTCCAACTGGCTTTTGTTGGTGTATCTTTAGCGATTGCGTGGGGAGGATTCGCTGAACGAGCGAAATTATCTGTTTACTTTATTTTCGGGACGATTTTTACCGTCGCTATTTACCCTGTGATCGGTCATTGGGTATGGGGAGGTGGCTGGCTCGGAGAAATGGGAATGCAAGACTTTGCGGGTTCAACAGTTGTTCATTTACAAGGAGCCATTGCCGCATTAGTCGCAACGCTGTTACTAGGACCACGAATTGGAAAATTCAACAAAGATGGGACGCCGAACTACATTCCAGGGCATAACCAAGTATATACCGTTATCGGTGGCTTCGTCTTATGGGTTGGTTGGTTTGGATTTAATGCAGGGAGTACAATGGGGACAGCAGATGGATTTTTTGGTTATGTAGCTTTAACAACAAATATTGCAGCAGCAGCCGGAGCGATCGCTTCTATTTTGACAGCAAAATGGCTTGTTGGGAAAGCGGATATTCCTGCGATGGTCAACGGTGTATTAGCCGCACTCGTTGCGATTACAGCAGCATGTGCATTCGTTGAGCCGTGGGCGGCGGCGGTCATTGGGGCTGTTGCTGGATCATTTACATTTTGGACGTCTGTATATTTTGAACGAAAAGGTATTGACGATCCGATTTACGCATTTTCTGTTCATGGCATAGCCGGCATTGTTGGGACGATTTCAACTGGCTTTTTCGCTTCGCCACGCCTTGTGGAAAAAACAGGGATTGGAAAACCGGGGTTATTTTATGGCGGAGGAGTGGATCAGCTTCTTGTTCAAACGATTGGTGTTTTAGGTGCAGCGGTGTATGTGGCTATTGTTTCGTTTATGATCTTATATGTTTTGAAAAAGACGATCGGCTTACGTGTGACACCTGATCAAGAAATTTCTGGCCTTGATATTAGTGAGCATGGTTCATATGGGTATCCAGAGCATTTAGACCCAAATTATCAACAGCCACCAACCGCTGTTTCATCTCGTTCGTTATGAAAATGGTGATCGTATGAATGCTTTGGACACCATTGTCGCTCGGACGGAACAATGTAGCGATACGACACAACTAAAGCAACTTCATGATGAAGTTGCTTTTCTCCTCTCTTCTCTTTCATTTTCTTTTTATAGCATATTTGATGTATACGATGCGCTTTGTATGTGCCACGATGCGCTCATGAAACAAGCGTTGCTGTTAGCTGAACGAGAAGTTGATCGGCAAGGAATCGGCAAAAAACCTTCTTCTTTTTGTTGGTTTGTGATGGGGAGCAGTGGGCGAAAGGAACCGACCGTTTGGACTGATCAAGATAACGGAGTGATTTTTTCATGTTTGCATAGCGAAAAAGACGATTGTTATATATATATGCGTGAGTATGCACGTATCGGCGTTCTTTTTTTGAACGAAATTGGTTATCCGTATTGTCCTGGTTATGTGATGGCAACAAACGAAAGATGGTTGAAAGAAGTTGGAGAATGGCATGAACAAATTGAAAAATATGTAACAAACGAACATATAGATGATATTCGCTATTTATCTATGTTAGCTGATATGCGTCCAATTTATGGAGAATATGCACTTGCTAATCAGCTGAAAACGACATTATATAAAAAGATTGCGGCGACTGTTTCTTTGCGCAGCCGCATGATTGATAGCGTTCGTATTCCTTTTGTGCCGATTGGGCCTTTTGGACGGGTGTACGTCGAACGTTGGGGGGAGAACAGCGGCATGCTTGATATAAAACAAGGAGGATATGTTCAGCTCAATCATGTGTTGAAATGGGTTGCTGTTCAAAAACAATTTGTTCATGCTTATTCAACATTTGAGCGGTTAACGCGTTGGTATGATGAACATGGCTGCTCGCAACAACAATTTGAACGTATTGAAAAAGCGCTTCAGACGTTTTTGTATTTTCGCTTACGATGTTCGTTAGAAGGAAGTCATTTAGCAATACGACATTTATCGAAGGAAGAGAAAAGACGATTAAAAAACGCGATGACGGTAGCGAAAAAAATGCAACGTGATGTAAGGAAGTGGGTGTAATTGATGGAGCGACCGTTTCAATGGATTAACCGCGTATTATCGCTTGGGCTTCGGTATGATCAAGCCACAGCGGTCGGTCCAGCTTTTCAGCAAGAGGCATGGATTCGAAAAATGATGAAAGAAGCAAAGAAACATACGTATGCGCTCGAAACACCACTTTCTGACGTGACATTTATTTTATTAGATACAGAGACGACAGGTTTTTCGCCTCAAAGAGGGGATGAAATTTTTTCACTTGCAGCTTTAAAAACAAAAAAAGGTGAAGCGTTTGACTTGTATTGTTCTCACTTTCGCCCAAAGCGTCCGATTCCAGAGCATATTGTCGCACTGACGGGCATAACAAATGACGATGTGGCATGTGCCCCTTCGCTTGAAGAGGAGATTCATTATATTCTTTCTTTTTTGAAGGGCAGTATTTTAATCGGTTATCATATTCAGCACGACGTTGCATTTTTAAATGAATTTTTATCGCGTAACTATCGTATAGTTTTGCAACAAACCGCGATCGAAATGAGGAGAATAATGGAATGTATATATCATCATTCATTCCCAACACTTGATGATGCATTATCGTTTTACCATTTATCCCCTGTTGATCGTCATACAGCGAAAGGAGATGTTATGAGTTTATTTGAAGTTTGGAAGCGGGTTTTTGTAGACTTGCAACGGTTGAAAATCGACACGCTACATGATTTATATGCGTTACTTAGTCAACGTTCATAAATGAATGTTGACTTTTTTTTCGGAAAATTATACAATTTCATTAACTTATATGAACATATATTCATATATTGAAAGAAAGGGGATCTATATGGAAGAATTATATGAGCCGTTAGATGAGGAGTAACTATTCATCCCGATAGTAGTATGTAAAGGAGCGCAACACAAATAAGGCATCCCCGTAATAGAAAATGCCCTAAGTGGTAGAAAGAACACGATCGAGCGTTTCGCCTGTCAACAGAAGACATAACGAATCCCACACGTTTTTTTCGTGTTTCGTCAGTGTGGAAATGATGCTTCTTGTGATGCAAAAAGACTGGGCGAATGTTTCTTCGCGAAATGTACCCGAAATGTTCTCTTTGACTTTAACCATGCGAAGATCGCGTTCGGCTTGGTTGTTGTCAAAGGGAACATGCACTTCACGTAAGAAACGCAACGCTTCTTCCTTTCGTTTTTGAAGGCGTCGAACAAAAGCGAGGGCTTTTTTCGGAAGAGGCGTCGCCGTTTCCAATCGGTGTTGTGCTCTTTCTAGGATGCGATCATACACTCGTTCCCATCGTTTCGCTTCTTCTTCGGAAAGCGCACCGTGATGAGCTTCGACGGCCTGTTTGGCGGCTAACAGAAACGTCGTCATGCGCGATGCCCATGTATGCCCCTGTTCGATGAATCCTTTTAACTCACGCAAATGGTGGGCATGACAAAGGGCATGGGTGGCATGTGTGTATTTCGGATACGTACCGAACGCATCGTGCATCATCGTCCCTTCATATCGCGGAAGAATCCCGATATCATCGGTCGCTTTTTTTCCACGAGAAGCGTGAGGAGCCACGTACGTATATTTCGATGTGCACGCGACATGCACCCATGCGAGTTTCCCCTTGATGCGCAAACTCGTTTCATCGACATGCAGGATGTTGGATTCAAGTAAGGCGTCTTCGATGATGTCCATATTTGATTCCAGCGCTTCGCGTCCTCGTTTCACCATATTGGCAAGGGTTCCTGTACTGATTGAGTGTTGATATAACGCTTCGATTGTATCACTTAAACGCTTGTAAGGGATCAATTGGATATGATGCAAATAAACAACGAGCGCCGTGAGCCGTGGACCGTATTGCACATGATTCGTGACATGGGCTGGGAATTCGGCTTGTTGAACACATCGACAATGTGGACACGATTTCACTTCACGTTCATGTTGTGTCACCTCGATCGCCACAGGAGGGACATCAAACACTTGACGGATATCGACTTTGAACGGTTTGACTTCACGCAAAGAAGCCCCACATCCTTGACACGTATGCACACGGTGGACGACACGATGATGCGGATGTTCCACTTGACGGAGCGTCGTTCCTTGATGTCCTTCTTGTCCGCCTGGCTTGTTGCCAGATGGCTTGCGAGAAGAACGTGTGTTGGCAAAACGGTCAGAAGATGGGGGCAAATGGCTATTGGAGCTGTTCTTTTTCGTGCGTGCTTCCAGCTCTTGAACGCGATACTTCAGTTGTTCATTTTCTTTGCGTAGTTGTTTGATTTCGTGACGCAAATGTTCATTTTCTTGAACGAGTTGATGAATGAGCTGTTTTTGTTGTTGAACTTTGCCGATTAAGTTCTCTACTGTAAATACAGCTTGTTGTACCGTCAACATGCGATTCACCTCCTTGTCTATCAATATTCACATCATAGACAGGAAAAGCAAAAAATATTCAGCTCACTTGATCATGTGGCTGAATAGTTACGATGAGGAAACGCTTTTCATTGTATCACAAACGTTTAAAGCGTTAAGTGATCCGACACGTATTCGCATTTTACATTTACTTTCATCGGGTGAATGTTCAGTAACAGAGATCGCAAATCGACTGTCGCTTCTACAATCGACCGTATCTCATCAGCTCCGCTTTTTAAAAAATTTACGCCTTGTGAAATATCGAAGGGAAGGAACGACGTTATATTATTCGTATGACGATGAACATGTGTTGCACATTCTTGAACAAACGATACGCCACGCGCGTGACCATTAGGGGTGAGTAAAGTGAAGGAGTATCAAGTGAAAGGATTGACATGCGCAAATTGTGCGCGAGCATTAGAAGAACAAATTCAGTCGCTTCCATATGGAGAAGGAGCGACGTTAAGCTACAGTAGCGGAAAATTGCGTGTGAATGAACGCATAGATTTAGAAAAAGTCCGTGCGATTTTGGCGACAGATGGGGCATATATGGCAGAAGATGAGCAGGCACAAAGAAAACGAAATCCTCTTCTTTATCTCGTTGGCACATCTATTTTCCTTTTTGTTATGGCACTTTTATTCGAACGATTTATCGGTAAAGAAGTCGTCATCATTTATATCATGGCGACAGCATTGAGCGGATATAAAACGTTTATCAAAGGGCTGAAAAATGTCGTTCGTTTTCGTTTCAACATGGATACGTTGATGACGATTGCACTTATCGGAGCATTTGGGATCGGGGAGTGGAAAGAAGCGACGGTTGTTGCCATTTTATTTGGCATAAACGAATATTTAGAAGGATTAGGCATGGAACGGGCGCGGCGATCGCTTGATATGTTGCTAAAACAAGTACCAAAAGAAGCGCTTGTCATATATAACGGGCAAACGCGTGCCGTTTCGGTTGATTCGTTACAAGTTGGAGATGTGGTGCTCGTTCGTCCCGGTGAAAAAATTCCATCAGACGGCGTTGTCATCCAAGGAAAAAGTTCAGTCAATGAAGCGGCGATTACAGGTGAATCGATGCCAATTGAAAAAGAAACAGGAATGAGTGTGTATGGTGGAAGTGTGAACAACGAAGGAGTGTTACACGTCCAAATTACAAAACAATATAAAGACAGTTCTTTATCTAAAATATTACATCTTGTGCAAGAAGCACAAGAAACAAAAACACCGCTTGAATTGTTTATTCATCGCTTTGCGAAATACTATACTCCATTCATTATGGTGATTTCGTTATTCGTGATGACGATCCCACCTTTAGCGTTTGGAGTACCTTGGCACGATGCATTATATCAAGGTTTAGCGGTTTTAATTGTTGGTTGTCCTTGCGCGCTTATTTTATCTTCTCCTATAGCTTTGTTAGCTGGTATGACGCGCAACGCGAAAAAAGGAGTGTTAGTGAAAGGAGGCGTTCATTTAGAGACGCTTGGTCGTGTCCGTACGATTGCTTTTGATAAAACAGGGACAATTACAAAAGGGAAGCCTCATGTCACGGATGTCATTGCATATATTGACGAAAATGAACTGCTTCGTATTGCCGCATCGTTAGAAAGCGTATCTTCCCATCCACTTGCGCGAGCGATTGTCCAAAAAGCACAGCAACATGATGTTTCATATGAACAACCCGAACAAATTGAGACGAGAACAGGAAGCGGAATAGAAGGGAAAATAGATGGGAAGCGCTATCGAATTGGAAATGAACGAATGTTTGATCAACAAGATCTGTCCGAGGAAATTCAAAAAGATGCGGAGAAGTTAAAAAGTGAAGGCCGGACGATCGTTTTTGTAGCGGATGAACAACATGTACTCGGCTTATTTGGCATTGCTGATGAAGTGCGCGAAGAGAGTCAAGCGGTGATAAAGCAACTGCATCGTATCGGTATTCGTCGTACAGTAATGTTAACAGGAGATCACGAAAAAACAGCGGAACAAGTAGCAAAGCAAGTAGGAGTGACAGATGTATTCGCTCAGCTTGTTCCTGAACAGAAAGTAGAAAAAATAAAACAGTTAATGAAGGACGATATCGTAGCAATGATAGGGGATGGAATGAACGACGCGCCAGCGCTTGCCCATGCGCATGTTGGAATTGCGATGGGGAAAGGGACAGATAGCGCAATCGAAACAGCGGATGTTGTTTTGATGCAAGATCATCTAGGGAAATTGCCAGAAGCGATCGCGATCGCTCGACGAGTGAATCGCACGATTCGTTTCAATATTGCGGTAGCGCTCGCATTAAAAGCGATGGCGCTACTATTAACCATTCCAGGTTGGTTAACCCTATGGATCGCTATTTTATCCGATATGGGTGCAACGATTTTTGTTAGCGTACTAAGCTTATTAATTTTATGGGAGAAGCGCACAAAGTAACATTGTGCGCTTTTCTAAAAAAAGGATATTATTCAGAAATATTAGAGTATGAGTAAAATGTTTGTGGGAGAAAAAAAGACAGGTTCCTGATTTGGTATAATAAGGAACCTGTCAGATATGTAAGCAAAATAGATGAAAAACGGGCTCTCCTCCTGGTAAGGTAGTAAGTGCGAAAAAAATACAACCAAAGAAAGGAGTGGAGCCC
>NZ_RXXX01000030.1:0-36164 GCF_011006755.1 Anoxybacillus sp. MB8 | reverse complement strand
GAGGGTACTTTCAACTCGATCGGTTCCATGTGGCGAGAGAGATTCGTCAATTGTTCCGAGGTCATGCAAGATATCGGGTGATTCGAAAGAAATTCGCATCATGGGATGAAGAGGGTGTGTTGCGAGAACTCACAAGTGCCATCGGTACGCTAGAACATGAGGAGAAGGAAAAGCAACTCGAGGCGCTTGTTCGTCGAATCGAGGAGATGCCAGGATGTTTGCGTGACTATCGCATATGGCTGAAGGAAAAAGGGATCGACACGACAAACATGAGAGCGATGGGGAGTGCGGAAGGAACGATGCATGTGTTTGCGAAACGAAGTAAAAACGGTCGAAGTTGGAAAGATGCAGGGATTGAAGCAATGTTGCGAGCGATCGCCGCGATAAAAGATACGTTACTCATTCGGACACGCCGTGGGGTGATGTATGGCGTGGAAGAACGAGAAGAAACGAAACGAGAAACGATCGTGAAAAAGGCAATGAAACGCGTCTCATCTCGAATGAAGGAAGTGATTCGGGACAACATTCCGTATTTCCGTCAGTCTTCAGGAACACCGATTTACGAGGTATTACAAGCATTGAAAGGTTTTTAAAAACACAGATATAGGCACATACCTACAGGATAAGAGAGGATAAAAGCGCTTACATGAAACAAGCCTATAAAACCATATATAACCAATAAAATCGGTCGAGAAAAAAATCTCCCACAAAGTCTTGACTCAAACAGTAGATGTAAAATTATGAACTTTAAAAATAATTTAGCATATAATAAAAATATTGTAAAGCTACTTGAACGATTTCATTTTTATGAAAGGTGTCCTAAGACGACGATCGAGATACTTCCTCGTACGATCTCCCAAAACGAATGCAATATTTATGATTACGTTGTTCTAAGGCGATGCCACGCCATCCGTTTGCAAGTAGTGTTTGTTGTCCAGAGATATCATCCATGCGTACCGAAACATACTCGTGCCATGTTCGGTTTATGTTGTTGCGCGTTTTGACAAAAATATAGCGGAGACGGTGACCATATTTTTGTTTGAGTGCGGCAATTTCCATTCCTTGTGCAAACTTATCTTTTAAACTAGGAATGTTAAATGGAGCGACAGTACAACATATATATTTGTACGGTTTATTTGTTCGTTCAAGTTCATCCATAATGAAAGTAGCTAATATTTGTTGTAAGCCATTTCCTCGTGCTTTTGGATGGACGATGGATATTTCTTGATAAATGACATCTTTCAACTCTTCTTTTGACAGACCGATGTCAAATCCTAAATGTTCCTCATCAATGGGAGGAAAGAGGAGGGCGCGGAACGCGATGAGTTGATTGTTCGTAAACGCGCCAAGCATGAGTCCATTTCCTTGTAAAATGTATGCATATTCTTCTTCAGCTAATGGTTGAAGAATGTCTTTTTGTTCTAGTTGATCGACAACGAGCTGCTGTAGTGACAAAATGTCTGATAAGTGTTCTGTATACAACCGAGAAACGAAAAACGGTTCATTGTTTTGTTTTAAAAATCCTTTCATCGTGCCTTCTCCTTTAACGAATGACATCAGAAAAAGCTGTTAGTTCAAGAAGCGTTTTTTCGTTCACATTGACGCCTAAGCCGGGTTTGTTCGTTAATCGAATGTACGGGAGTTCGTAACGCAAATTGCCGACATCTTTCGTGAACTTTAGTGGTCCGGTTAGTTCTACGCTCGTAATGATTTTTTTCGCAAAAGCGACGTGAAAACCAGCGGCTGAAGCGATTGATGACTCGACCATTGAGCCGATTTGACACTCCATTCCTGCCAGTTCGGCTTGATGAACTAGCTTCACGGCAGGATAAATCCCTCCACACTTCATCAGTTTAATATTTACTTTATCTGCTGCTCGTTTTTGAATAATTTCACGCATATCGCGCATATTTTTCAAACCTTCATCAATCATTAGCGGAATGTTTGTTTTCGTACGAATGTATGACATCGCATCGATGTCATCGGCGCTGACCGGTTGTTCAAGCCAATCGATGCCGAGAGTTTCGAGGGCATGCAAAGCTTTTATCGTTGTTGAGGCATTTTTCCATCCTTGATTCACATCGACACGAATGGAAATATCGTCTCCCACTTGTTCTCGAACCGCTCGGATGCGTGCAATATCCTCATTTATATGTGTACCGACTTTCATTTTTAATGAACGATAACCTTGTTTAACAACCGACATCGCTTCTTCAGCCATTTCGTTCGGATTACCGATACTTAATACATGTGTAATAGGGAAAGCATCGTGAAATCGTCCGCCAATGAGTTGATATATAGGTTGTCCAAGCTTTTTTCCCATCAGATCAAAGCAAGCAATATCGATGGCTGCTTTGGCAGTCGGAGCACCATATATTGCTCCATCCATTCGTTCATGTAAAGCTTCTATATGTAGCGGATTTGTTCCAAGCAGACGAGGAGCTAACGTGTGCTTTAATATGGAAAATGTGCTTTCCCACGTCTCTCCTGTGACATGTTCATCGGCGACTCCTTCACCGTAGCCAACTAGTCCCTCATCTGTTTCGATTTTTACAATAATTGATGGTATGTCGTTGTATGAATGATAACTGACGACAAACGGTATGCGCAGAGGCAAACGAATGGCATATATATGGATAGCTGTGATACGCATCAGTTTTCTCCTTTCTTAAAAAAGGCTGTCTTTCGAACAGACAACCTTATGTATGAATATGGGTGTGGCTTTTTTGTGCTAATCCTTCGGATGACGGCAATTTTTCAATTGAAAAGCCGGTTAGTGCATACAAAATCGAAATGGTTGGAACGATAAAATTTAATACAGCATATGGTGCATAATCAAATGCATGCACACCGAGCGTACCGAGAATAAACACACCACACGTATTCCATGGAAAGAAGACAGATGTTAATGTGCCACCGTCTTCAAGAGCGCGTGATAAGTTTTTTGAATGTAATCCTTGTTCTTTATAAGCGTTTACGTACATGCGTGATGGGATGACGATGGAAATATATTGTTCAGAACATGTTGCATTTGTTGCGATACATGAGAAAACAGTTGAAGTAACGACACCTTTTGCTGTTTTTGCTAGTTTTAAAATTTGATTCACAATTGCTTCTAGCATTCCTGTATGTTCGAGTACACCGCCGAACGTCATTGCTACAATTGTCATTGAAACAGTGTACATCATCGACTCTAGTCCACCACGGTTAAACAAGTCATCGACAACTTTGTTTCCAGTTTCGATGACAAAACCACTTTGTAATGCTTGCACCGCACTAGCAACAGAGCTGCCTTGAATAAAGATTTGCGCTAAAAAGCCGAGAACGATACCCACGATTAATGCCGGAATGGCAGGTACCTTTTTAGCGACAAGCACGATGACAAGAAGGGGAATAAGCAATAAAAACGGTGAAATAACGAAATTCTCTTGTAATACAGCTAATGTTTGTTCAATTTCTTCCGTTTTTACTTGTTTGTTTCCAAAGTCTCTCCCTAAAAATGCGTATACACCTAGGGCGATCAATAAGCCTGGGATAGTTGTATAAAGCATGTGGCGAATATGTACAAATAAATCTGTATTTGTTAGTCCGGAAGCTAAGTTTGTTGTATCAGAAAGCGGAGACATTTTATCCCCAAAATAAGAGCCAGAAATAATAGCCCCAGCAACCATCGGTGCAGGAATGCCCATGCTCATGCCGATTCCCATTCCAGCAACACCGATCGTTCCCATCGTCGACCATGAACTTCCGATTGCTAACGACACGACGGCGCAAATGATTGTGATGGATACTAAAAATAAAGATGGTGTTAATAGTTTTAACCCGTAATAAATCATTGTAGCAACAATGCCGCCACCAATCCACGCACCGATCGTTAAGCCGACGAGCATAATGATGACAACAGCCGGCAAAGCTAAGCGAATACCTTTATATATCGATTCTTCGATTTCACGCCATGTAAAGCCAAGTCGCCAGGCAATGAGTGCCGCTACAGTCGTTCCAACGATGAGCGGAATGTGTGGACTTTGTTCAAGGACAACAATTGTCAGCGCCATAACGACAATCGTGACGAGAACAGGAATCATTGCAACAGAAAACGATATTTGCCTTTTCATCCTCCCAACCCCTTTTTTATATCTCTGAATTATCTTAAAATATAAGCTATTATGAATAATAAAGATTCCATCCACGCGCGTCAATCTATTTTTGTAAAAAAATTAAAGAGTTATATAAAAATAGAAAGGGGAAAGGATTATGAACAACGAGCAATTACAAGAATGCTTATTTGAGTTTTTCGATTATTTGCATACACATCCTGAAATAAGTTGGAATGAATATGAGACAACAAAGTATATTAAACAATTTTTAGAGAACGAAGGTGTTCGCTATCGACTATTTGACGATTGCCCAGGGATTGTTGCTGAAATGGGAAGTGGAAAACCGGTGGTTATGGTGCGGGCAGATATGGATGCTTTATGGCAAGAGGTAGATGGAGAATTTCGTGCGAACCATTCGTGTGGGCATGATGCACATATGGCGATTGTGATGGGATTAATTTTACGTTTCAAAACATTGCAGTGGGAGCAAGGAACGATTCGCTTTCTTTTCCAGCCAGCTGAAGAAAAAGGAAATGGTGCATTAAAAATGATTGAAAAAGGAGTAATTGATGATGTTGATTATTTATTCGGTGTTCATCTTCGTCCAGTAGAAGAATTATCGTTAAAACAAGCGTCTCCATCGATTCGTCATGGAGCGGCACAGTTTTTCGTTGGACATATTTATGGGAATGATTGTCATGGGGCGCGACCACATCAAGGAGTAAATGCAATTGATGTCATTTCGCTTATTAATTTTCAATTAAAAACGATGTATTTCTCTCCACAACAGTCATATTCGATAAAAATGACAAAGTGTATAGCGGGTGGAGAACATTTAAATATTATTCCAGGTAGCGCTCAGTTTGCTTTAGATGTACGGGCAGAAACGAATGAGCTTATACAACAAATGAGACAAAAAGTAGAACAAATTATTCAATATGCTGAAACGATGGGGGTGCGTATTTCGTATAAATGGGTAGATTTTGTTCCAGCGGCAGAAGTATCCGTTGAAGCAGAACAATGTATTCGAAAAGGAATTATTGCAGTTTTAGGTAAGGAGGGATGTATGCCACCTTTACACACACCGGGGAGTGAAGATTTCCATTTTTACACGATTCAACGACCGCACGTAAAAGCGGCGATGCTAGGACTTGGGGCGGACTTAAAACCAGGATTACATCATCCGCACATGACGTTTGATCGCTCGTGCATGCTTGATGGTGTTCGTATTTTAGAAGTGGCGGTAATGGAGGCATTGAAGGAGAGGAGATAAGAAAAAATGGAAAAAGCACTTTCCAAACGAGCCGTGTTGATGTGGCGAATGTATGAAGTCATTCGCTTAATCATTTTTCTTCTCTTATACGTGATTGTTCATTTTTTCGTTCCCGTGTGGGTTGTTTTGGGGCTCGTTTGCTTATGGATTGCTGATGCAATTTTGTTTGTTTTTTTCGTTCCGCGCTGGAAATGGGAGCGGTGGCGATATATGATTCGTGATCGAGAAATTGAACTCGAGCACGGGGTATGGATTCGAAAGCGTACGCTTATTCCAATTCCTCGCATTCAACATGTTGATGTAAAGCAAGGTCCGTTAGCACGAAGGAAAAAACTTGCTTCACTTTACATTTATACAGCGGCAACTGTGCACGAAATTCCATTTCTTGATGAGCAAGAAGCAGAGAAGTTGCGTTACTACATTTCCTCTTTAGTGAAGGAAGATGAAAATGATGCATGAAAAGAAACGGTTGCATCCGATTGCGATTGTTATTTATATAGTTAAGCTGTTGAAGCAAGGACCGTTTTTGGCGCTTGCTTTGCTTCTAGCAATAAAAAAGAAAACAGGTGATCCTTTCGTTGATTGGCTGCCTTTGTTTTTATTTCTTTTTTACGCTATGTTCGCTGGGTATATGTCGTGGCAGCGATTTACATATCGTTTACAAGAAAATGACATGTATATTGAACAAGGGATATTTGTAAAAAAGAAACGGTATATTCCATTTGAACGTATTCAAGGTATTTCATATTCGTCAGGGGTGTTGCAGCGGCTTGTAGGTGTTGTACAAGTACATATTGAAACAGCTGGCAGGCAAATAGATGAACCAGAAGTAATACTTTCAGCGGTTTCCATAGAAGAAGCAAAGCAAATAGAGCGAGCGGTGCATCACCAAAAACGAGAAAATATATGTATAGAAATAGAAGATAAGACGGCTACCATATTTACACTTCGATTTCGTGACGCATTGTTTTTATCGACCACAAGTGGTGGTGCTTTTGGAGTCATTGCAGCGATTGGCGCATTTCTTTCCGATTTTAATGATTTCATTCCGTTTGAACGGCTAAATATATTTTTTCGCGCTGACGATACAGCTTCTACACTTGTCTTGTTGTTTATCGTTCTTATGATTGCATACGTATTGTCTGTGATCGGTCATCTTTTTCGCTATATGAATTTTACTGTTGTCAAACAAAACAAAACGATAACGATAACAACAGGATTGCTGCAAAAAAAGAGCATTTCTACATCGATTGAGCGCGTTCAAGCCATTGCAGTGAAGGAAAGTCCGATTCGGCACTTGTTCGGTTATGTTTCTGTTCACCTTATTCATGCCGGAGGGGCACTTGATGATGGAAGACATGGAAGTCTCGTGTTGTTTCCGCTTGTTCGTCAAAATGAAGTCGCGTCTCTCGTTGAGACGTGCTTTCCTGAATATCGTTTGCACGATTCGTTCCGATTGTTATGTACACGTGTCCGTTGGCGCTATATGTTGAGGTCGCTCTATACGGTTATGCTCATTCCGATCATCACAATCGTATTTTTTCAGCGATTTGAAACGCTCCTTCTCCTTTTGCCCGCAGTATATGTCGGCTATCGAAGTTATAAACGAGCGGGAGTAACGATTAAGAGTGAGCAGCTAGCATTGAGAAGTGGATGGCTGACGATAAAAACGGTATATATGTTAAAACATCGTATTCAGTCGTTAACGATCTCACAAACTCGTATGCAACAACGGCTCGGATTATGTACAGTACGTGCGACTGTCATGCCAGGCATACGCACAAAAGTCGTTGATGTGGGCGAACATGAGGCACAAACAATATACGAATGGTTTTTGAGAAAGAAGGAATAAGTTTGGCACTTCACCACAAGTTGTACTCATTAAATAAAGACGATTGTGATAGAAACTAAACACTTTGTTTTACTTTTATACTACATTGCTTTATTTGCTATGTTGCTATCAAGTTTAAATTTAAAAAGTACATCTTTCGGTAATGAACCTATTTTTTTGGCTCTTCACCACAAAGTGTACTTGACAAATAAAGACGATCATGATTAAGAAAATTAAAACATCTTTTTCCTTTTAATACCATACGTTTCTTTGAGCAACATTGTTATCATGTTTGTCTTTAAAATTCAAGTACATCTTTTGGTGATGAACCTATTTTTTATTATAATTCCAGTATGAGTAAAGTATTTGTGGGAGAAAAGAAATTAGGTTCCTGATTTATACAAATAAGGAACCTGTAACATATGTAGGTAAAATAGATGAAAAATGGGATCTCCTACTGTAAGGTAATAAGTGTGAAAAAGAAACAACCAAAGAAAGGAGTGGAGCCCATGCGGTTTTTTTGTTGACATAAATTTTTATAATATGTATAATTTTTGACAAGAATGAATATTTTAATAAAAACTTGCTCGTATATCCTCAGAAATATGGTCTGAGAGTCTCTACTCGGCAACCTTAAATTGCTGGACTACGAGTGAAAGTGAATCTAAGTCCATTTTATTCAGTAATTAAGAAAAATGAAGGGGTATGGACGGGATTCATATACCTTGTACATATAGTATCAAAGACATCAACCCAAGAGGATAGGTTTTCACTCGTGAAACATTAATAGAAACCTATCCTCTTGGGTTTTTACTATTTATTCAGAAAACTATTTTTGTAGAGTGGGAGAGGTTAATGTATAAAAAATATGACAAAAGCAGATTTTCACCAGAACAAGAAAAGATTTCACTTTCAGAGTTTAGATGCGATTACCAACGAATACTAAGATCACCATACTTTCGTATTTTACATACTAAAACACAACTTATTCCATTTCCTCATAACCATAATTTACGGAATAGATTGATTCATTCTTTGGAAGTCAACGAAATCGAAGAAATAATTACTGAAAGAGTAAACAATCATTTGTTAAAAATGATTTATCAACTATTGATTTAAATCTTATTCATGCGGCAACCTTTGCGCATGATATAGGACATCCTCCTTTTGGGCATAGTGCCGAAAGAAGTCTTGATAATATAATGAAATGCTTTGGGGGATTTGAATCCAATGCTCAAACAATAAGAATTGTAACTGAAGAATCTTATAATGGAAACAATTATCGAATCCCAAAATGTAGAACAATTTAGTGTTTACAGTGATGATTATTTGCATAATCGTTACAACTACTACAAGAGATTAAGAGATAATGCTCCAGTTTATTGGAATGAAGAAATGCGTTCGTGGTTTATAACAAGATATGATGACATCACAAAATATTTGCAGGGAGACACCTTTATCACTAGCCCGCTAATTTGGCACAAAAAGAAAAATCTCCCTGAAGGCGAGAGATCATCGACATTATATCCACATGGATGATCTATAACGACCGTCCAATCCATACATGTTTAAGAAAATACATGAACCGTGCCTTTTGGAAAGAAGAGATTGAGGCTATCACTCCTGAAATCAAGAAAATTGTAACATCAGTTTTAGATCAAGTGGTTGAAAAACATTCGAACGAGTTTGACTTCGTTTCTGAAGTTGCTCATCCAATTCCAGCGTTGGTACTTTGTAAAATGCTTGGTATTCCAGGTGAAGAGGTTGAACGTTTTATCCGTTGGTCAGATGACATTGCTCAATTTATGCAAAACTTTGTTGTTTCCCACGTCCCTGACAAAGATATCAGCGATCAAACCAAAAAAAGTATGAAAGAAATGTACATGTTTCTTTCAGAAGCAATTGCTGAAAGACGCATCAAAAAGCGCAACGATTTGTTAAGCCGTTTAATCTCAGATAATTCGGGTGAGGAAGGAGAATTATGTGACGATGAACTTATCGCACAAACCATTCATCTAATTTTTGGTGGACATAAAATTCCGCAGTTCATGTTAAGAAGTATCTATTGTTCAAACATCCAAAAGTATTTGATGAACTCAAAAAAGATCTGTCTCTAATTCCTAAGGTCTTGGATGAGGCTATGCGACTTGAAGGATCAATTCAATACATAACAAGACACGCTGCCCAAGATATTACTATTCATAACCAACTTATTCGTGAAGGAGATTCGGTCTATTTCTTCCTCGGTTCCGCTGGTCGTGATGAACGCGTTTTTGAAAATCCAGAAAAATTTGATATCAATCGGACAGGTAAACAGCATATTGGTTTTGGTGGTGGTTATCATGCATGCATTGCTGCAGCATTTGCTCGCGTAGAAATCGCCGAAATTTTAAAAGAAGTTATTCAACGTTTTTCTCACATTACACCTTTTTTATATAATCTTGAAAGACCTGAATGGACGCCCAACCCTGCCTTTCATGGTATTGTTACAATGCCGATCAAATACTAACTTCCTATACTGAGGGCGACACACCCTCTATATTTAATTATAAGGATAAGGAGTTTGTCATATCATGTTAAAACACTGTAATTATTCTGATGTTGCTGTCATCCTAATACATGAAATCTATGGGATTAACGATCATATGAAACACGTAGCTCAAATGATTGCCACTAAAGGGTATGACGTATACTGCCCCAATTTATTAAATCGAGATCATTTTCATTATGATGATGAGGCAGATGCTTACCAATATTTCAAAAATGAAATTGGATTTGGAAAAGCGAAAAAACAAGTTTTAAATTTAGTAGATTCCTTAAAGTCTCGATACAAAACCATTGTGTTTTGGGGGTATAGCGTCGGTGCAACCGTAGCTTGGTTATGTTGCGAACATTATGGCGTAGGAGATGCGGCCATAGGTTACTATGGATCACGGATTAGAGACTATCTCAATTTATTCCCAAAACTACCCGTACTATTACTGTTTTCTGAGCACGAAAAGTCATTTAATGTTAACTGGCTCGTCGAGCAATTATCCTGTAAATCAGGGATAAAAGTCGAGTTGTTTAAAGGACAGCACGGGTTCGCTAATCCCTTCTCCAATAACTATCATCCGGATTCAGAAAGAAAGGCTTTTGAAATGTCCCTACAACTTATTGAAACCATTCAGAAAACGAAAAAAATGTATTGACATAAGGGGAAGTATTATGAAACAAACATGGTTATCCACAAACTTTTTTGTATTTTTCTTCACCTGGGGGATTTTCTTACCGCATTGGACCGTTTGGCTGATTACAAAAGGGTTAACTGCTCAACAATCAGGGGTCGTGAGATGGGAGAGAAGCTCACAGATGTGCGATCGGTTCTTGTCGAGGATCGAGCGTACTTCAAAATCGAACGCATTGATCGGTTTGTGGAACAGAAGTAACCATTTGTGATTCGGATGAAAGACAATGTCGAGATTCATCAGAAAAAGAGCCTAAAGCGACTTTGTTCCTCCTCTTCTTCCGTTGTGGCGGATTTTACTTGCCAGTTAGGAACAAAACCATGTCGTTCCCAAAAGCGCCATCGCGCCGTGATCTTTTAGGATGCGAACGGGCATGAAATCCGTGTCGTCACGAACGTTTTGGAAGCATCGGTAGAAAAGATTGCCGAAATGTATCAAGCGCGTTGGACGGTGGAAGTGTTTTTCCGTTGGATCAAGCAATACCTAAATGTTCCGACCTTATTTGGCACGAACGAGCACGCGGTATACAACCAGCTTTTTACGGCAACTTATGTGTTACTAAGATGGCTATATCACCGAACGGAAAAACGGACAACCTCTTCCCTTCCTTTTCTTTCGTTTGTCCGTCGTTTTTTCTCTGGACAACTTTCTCTCGAATGGAAATCCGAGATGGCAGCTGTCTTATTTGAGTATGCTCAAATTTACAGGAGAAGTATTCCTAATTTTGGATAATCAACAGCCGTGGCATGAAAAAGAAATATTTCAAGTGTCCCAAAAGAGCACGCTTTTGGGACACACTTATTTTTTAAAGTAATTCGTCAATTTCCTGCAACACTTCTCCAATTTTACGACCATGTATAAGCAAATCTGCCCAATCATCTAATGGCGTCGGTTCCATGTTCACAATCACTAATTTGGCCCCGCTTCGTTTCGCGATGACAGGAAGTTCGTTAGCTGGTGACACTTGTAAAGAAGAGCCGAGCACAATCCATAAGTCTGCTCGTTCGGCTGCTGTCCATGCTTGTTCAAACGCATCATACGGTAACGATTCCCCGAATAAAACAACGGAAGGGCGCAAAAAGCCGCCGCATGTGCACGTAAACTGTTCCTCTACATACTGTTTTGCGTCGTATGTTTGCCTGCAACGCGAGCAATGCACTGTTCGCAACGTTCCGTGTAATTCAATGACATTTGTACTGCCTGCTTGTTGGTGAAAGCCGTCGACATTTTGCGTGATGATTTGATGAATAAGCCCCCGCTTTTGCCAATCGGCCAAAATCATATGCCCGACATGTGGCTTACATTTAAGCAACGTACGAATACGATATTGATAAAATGCAATAAACTCGTCTCGGTTATGTTGCATCGCATACGTACTTGCTAATTGTTGTGGATTTTTCGTGCGCCAAAGCCCTGATTTTGCCGAACGAAAATCGGGAAGCCCGCTTTCTGTAGACATTCCTGCTCCAGTAAATACAATTGTATACGAAGACTCTTTCAACCATTTTTCTAACATTCCGTACCCCTCCTTTTTATCTACCAATAACTACTTCTTTCTTCGCCCTTTTCTTCCTTTATTTTCACATATGTTTATAAGGAAAATAAGGACTTTTGATTCATGCCCATGAAAATAGGCAAAGTATAATAAGAAGTAAAGGCACAGCTAAGGAAACTTAGCGTCGCAAAGCTATAGGGGCTAACGGGATACCTATGCCAGCCAGCTGCCATTACCAAAAAAATATACATATGAAATGGAGGAAAGGGTAATGTTTAAAAAAGGATTACCAATTTTACTAGCATCGATGCTCGTTGCTTCCCCAGCTTTTGCAGCGAAGCATGATGGAGCAAAATATGTACAGAAAAGTCAGCTTGTCGTGAAAAAGGAAGAAGCGAAGAAAAAACAAGAGTTAGCTAAGCAGAAAAAAGAAGAGGCAAAAAAGAAAAAAGAACAACAAATGTTAAAAAACAAATTGGCAGAACTAAATAAAAAGTTAAGCAAGATTGAAGTGCGTGTAAACGAGGTGACAATAGCGCTTGAAGCGTTTAGCACGCCGAAAGAACAACCAACTGAACAACCAACACAACCACAAAGTGAACAAACAACAGAGGAAACGACACAAGTAGTCAATGAACAAGATAGCGCTACTGTGACTACGACTGAACAATCACCTGTCGTGCAATCGGATAAAGACGACGAAGCGGAAAAACAAGAAGAGTTAGATCAATGGTTTGGGAAGCTTATTGCTGCTTCTAATCAATTAAAAGCAGTAAAAAATGAAATTCGTGCGTTAGAAAAGAAAGTATCTAAGAATGATGTCAACGTACAAGCGTTGAAAGAAAAAGTAAAGGCGTTAGAAGAAAACGTACAACAAAATAAAAAGAAGTTGCTTGAACTGTTATAAGGGTGCCTGTTGGCGCTCTTTTTTTGCATATTTTCGCGTGAAACACAAATGATAATAATCGTTCGAAAGGAGGGAAGCGAATGAACATCACACGTGCGCAACAAATTGCTCAGTCACCCGATATGAAAAATGTAACGTATAACGGAAAAGCCGTGTATATTGAACATGTCGATGTACAAACGGAAATGGCAACGATTCATTTTTTAAACAACCCAGAAAAACAACAGCGCGTTCCGATTTCACAGCTAGAGGAGCATTAAGTGATGGGGATGTGACAAAGCAACTTGTTTGTCACATCCTTTTTTGTTGGAGTAAATCAATCAGTAAGTGTACAAGTTTGTTGTTTTTCATTGTCGGCGAATAAAGATAAGAAAATGTTCGATAAAAAGGAGAATGTTTAACGTAAACAATCGATAAGTTTTTATGATTCAACTCCTGTTCAATGACATGACGTGAAAGGAGGGCTAAACCGTTTCCGTGCATTAACGTTTCTTTTATTCCTTGATTGCTGCTAATAATTATCAGTGATTTTACTTTTAGCCCATTTGAACGAATAAAATGGTTAAAATATTCACGTGTGCCAGACCCTAATTCGCGTGTAATCCATAGTTGGTTTTGTAAATCGTTTATCGATACTTCCTGTTTGTGAGCGAGAGGATGATCGTTAGACGCAACGATGACTAGCTCATCTTGCATAAATGGGTACACCACAAGCTCTTTTTCATTTGTTTGACCTTCAATTAAACCGATATGTGTTTGATACGTACGAACGAGCTCTACAATTTCTTTTGTATTGCCGATGATCACTTCCAATTGTAATTCTGGATAATCGTTTTGTAAGGCGCATAAAAAAGTAGGTAGCACGTATTCTCCGATCGTAAAACTAGCCCCAATTTTTAATGTTCCTTTCACACAGTCGTGATGTTCCAAAATATCTTGTTTCGTTTGTTCGTATAACGTGATCATTTTTTTTGCTCGATCATAAAGCAATTCTCCCGTTGGCGTCATTTGTAGCTCTTTTGGTGAACGAATAAATAGTTTTGTTTGAAACTCTTTTTCTAAATTTTTAATGTGCAAACTTACACTTGGTTGAGATAAATGAAGAATTTCTGCTGTTTTTGTGAAATTTTTCACTTCAGCTAATGTAATAAATGTTTTTAATTGTTCGTACATATCGTTCGCTCCTTAGTTATTAAAAAAATAAATAGTTCTGATAATTTATATTTATTTTACTAATTTTATTTTTTAAGGTAAAGTCAAATAAAACATACTTGATTTATAGGAATAGTAGAAAAATGAGAGGTGAAACATGTTGCCATTTCAAGTGACAAATAGTCCATTTAATGAAGAACAAGTCGAGCTCCTCAATCGGCTTTGGCCAACGTTAAATTCCGCACAAAAACTTTGGCTAAGTGGGTATTTAGCTGCAACCGAGTCGGTCGGAGCGCTTCAACAAGAAGCATCTGCAACGAAGGAAGTGACCGTTCTTTACGGGTCGCAAACAGGAAACGCGCAAAAACTAGCGGAAAAAGTAGGAGAAACGCTCAAACATCGCGGGTTTCATGTCACCGTTTCCTCGATGCTTGATTTTAAGCCAAACGAGTTGAAAAAAATAAATACGTTGCTCCTTGTTGTTAGCACATACGGAGAAGGGGAACCACCAGATAACGCCTTGTCATTTTACGAATTTCTTCATAGCAAGCGCGCGCCAAAACTCGATCATCTTCGTTTCTCTGTATTGGCGCTTGGCGATACGTCGTATGAACATTTTTGTAAAACGGGAAAAGATTTTGATAAACGGCTAGAAGAGCTAGGCGGAAAGCGGTTATACGAACGCGTCGATTGTGACGTCGATTATGAAGAAAAAGCAGCGAAATGGCTAGAGGGAGTGCTTGGTGAGTTAGATAAGCAAGGAGCCATTTCCGTAGCAACAACTTCATCTGCACAAGCGAAGCCAACGACTATTTATTCACGAAAACATCCGTTTCAAGCGGAAGTATTAGAAAATATCAATTTAAATGGACGCGGCTCAAACAAAGAAACACGCCATATCGAATTATCGCTAGAAGGTTCTGGGCTTGTGTTTGAACCAGGCGATGCGCTCGGCGTTTTTCCAAAAAACGATCCAGAGTTAGTTGATTGGATGATAGCAGAAATGAAATGGAGTTCAGAAACATTAGTTTCTGTAGAAGAAAATGACGAACCATTACGAGAAGCGTTGCTATCCCGTTTAGAAATTACCGTACTGACAGAGCCGTTGTTACAAAAATTAGCTGAATTTTCGAAAAATCGCGAGTTTCATGCGCTTCTTTCTGAGGAACAAGAAGCGAAGCGAAAAGACTATATGAAAGGGCGCGATGTATTGGATGTCCTTCGCGATTTCGGCCCGTGGGAGATGACACCACAGCAATTTGTCTCTTCATTACGAAAGTTGCAACCGCGCTTTTATTCAATTGCAAGTAGCTTACTAGCTTATCCGGATGAAGTGCATATGACTGTTGGAGCGGTTCGTTACGAAGCACATGGGCGTTTGCGAAAAGGAGTTTGTTCAACGTTTTGTGCTGAACGTCTACACATTGGCGATAAACTTCCTGTGTTCGTTCATCAAAATCCGAATTTTAAACTCCCGAAAGATACACATACGCCAATTATTATGATTGGACCAGGTACGGGAGTGGCGCCGTTCCGCGCTTTTATGCAAGAGCGTGAGGCGATTGGCGCGAAAGGGAAATCATGGTTGTTTTTTGGTGACCAACATTTCGTGACCGATTTTCTTTATCAAAAGGAATGGCAAACGTGGCTAAAAAACGGTGTGTTGACGAAGATGGATGTTGCCTTTTCACGCGATACGAAAGAAAAAGTATACGTGCAACACCGAATGATGGAACAAAGCAAAGAACTGTTCCGATGGTTAGAAGAAGGAGCAGCCGTTTATGTTTGTGGCGACAAACAACGCATGGCACGAGACGTTCATGAGACGCTTATCCAGATTATTGCGAAAGAAGGAAAGATGACGAGTGAACGAGCGGAAGCGTATGTGGCGGACATGCAAAAACAAAAACGTTACCAACGTGACGTATATTAGGGGGGATGATTGTGGAAAAGTTTGTATTAACACCGCCGGATGGACCACCAAGCGACGTTGAGCGCATTAAACGAGAAAGCAACTATTTGCGCGGAACGTTGAAAGAAACGATGGAAGATCGCATCACTGCCGGCATTCCAGAAGATGATAACCGATTGATGAAATTTCATGGTAGCTATTTGCAAGATGATCGTGATTTGCGAGCCGAGCGGCAAAAACAAAAATTAGAGCCAGCGTATCAATTTATGATTCGTGTTCGTACCCCAGGTGGCGTAGCAACACCAGAGCAGTGGCTTGCGATGGACGAATTGGCGAGGACGTATGCGAACGGGACGTTGAAACTTACGACACGACAAGCATTTCAGTTTCACGGCGTATTGAAATGGAATATGAAAAAAACGCTCCAAGCCATTAACGAGGCACTGCTTACGACGTTAGCGGCATGCGGTGACGTCAACCGAAACGTCATGTGCAATCCGAATCCTTACCAATCGGAAGTGCATGCAGAAGTGTATGAATGGGCGAAAAGATTAAGCGATTATTTATTACCACAAACAAGGGCGTATTACGAAATTTGGTTAGATGAAGAAAAAGTAGCTGGAACACCGGAGGTAGAACAAGAACCAATTTATGGGCCGCTTTACTTGCCACGAAAATTTAAAATTGGTATCGCTGTTCCACCGTCAAACGATGTCGACGTGTTTTCACAAGACCTTGGATTTATTGCGATTGTTGAACACGGAAAGCTGACGGGATTTAATGTAGCGATCGGTGGCGGCATGGGAATGACGCACGGTGATCGCACGACATATCCGCAGCTCGCAAAAGTGATCGGTTTTTGTAAACCAGAACAAGTGATTGATGTGGCAGAAAAAGTCGTTACCATTCAGCGTGATTACGGCAATCGCTCCGTACGTAAACATGCTCGTTTTAAATATACGATTGATCGGCTTGGTTTGGATGCAGTAAAAGCAGAACTAGAACGTCGGCTTGGATGGAATTTAGAAGAAGCGCGCCCTTACTATTTCGAGCATAATGGCGACCGCTACGGTTGGGTTGAAGGTGTGAACGGAACGTGGCATTTTACGTTATTTGTCGAGGGCGGACGGGTGAAAGATACAGATGATTATCCACTGATGACAGGCTTGCGGGAAATTGCAAAAGTGCATACAGGTGATTTCCGTCTTACCGCTAACCAAAACTTAGTCATCGCCAATGTGCCAAGTGAGAAAAAAGAAGAAATTGATGCGCTTATTAAGCAATATAAATTAACAGATGGGAAACATTATAGTGCCCTTCGTCGTAACTCGCTAGCCTGTGTGGCTTTGCCAACGTGTGGATTAGCGATGGCAGAAGCAGAGAGATATTTGCCGACACTCATTGATAAAATTGAGGAAATTGTTGAGGAAAACGGGCTTCGTGACGAGGAAATAACGATTCGCATGACCGGCTGTCCGAATGGCTGTGCCCGTCATGTCCTTGGGGAAATTGCATTTATCGGTAAATCTGTCGGCAAATATAATATGTATCTTGGGGCTGCATTTGACGGTAGCCGTCTCGGTAAATTGTATCGGGAAAATATCGGAGAAAAAGAAATTTTATCTGAACTTCGTACGCTCCTTTCTCGGTACGCGAAAGAGCGATTTGATGGTGAACACTTTGGTGATTTTGTTATTCGCGCAGGTATTGTAAAAGAAGTGACAGATGGAACAAACTTTCATGACTAAACAAATCGTCTTCCCGTTTGGGAGCCGATTTTTAATTTTACTGAAACATAAATTAACAAAATATTTAAATAAATATGATATTCAATTAACAAAAGAGAATTAAAATGAAAAGCAAGAAAAGTGAATACAGAAAAGGTAGAGAAAAGGAGAAACCATAACAACAGCGTAGGGGTCATTCTGCCGTTGTTTTCGGTTTCTCTTTTGTTTATGTGAGGGGGAAGAAGCATGTTTCTACAAGAAAAATTTATTGCAACTATTAAGCATCCAAAGCATATGGAATATTTCCTGAAAACGAGATGGAAAACAGCATTTTTACAAACAGGAACGATTAGTGTCATAAAACGATATGTTGATTTGTTGAAAGAGAACGATCGTTATGTGTTCATACATGTTGAAAAGATCCCTGGTATTACTTGTGATAAAGAGGGATTGCAATTTTTAGCAAAATTTATCCGGCCACACGGAATTGTCACGACAAAAAGTTCACTTATTCATTTAGCAAAAAAAGAAAAGTTGTGGGCGATCCAACGATTGTTTTTAGTAGATACGGATGCAATGATGAACGGTTTGCATTCAATTCAGCAAGTGGCCCCGGATGCGTTGGAGGTTATGCCCGGCATTGTACCAGAGATGATTGAGCATTTAGTCAAAAAGACGAATATCCCAATTATTACAGGTGGATTAATTCAAAATAAAAACCAAATATTACAATCTATACAAAAAGGAGCACAAGCTGTATCAAGTGGTAACCCAGAGATATGGAAATTAGTTGAGGAAGAGGGGATATAATGATTGAATTAATAAATGTTCGTAAATCGTATGATGGGAAAACATTTGTCATTGATGACATAAGCATACAAATTCGAGAAGGAGAATTTTTTGTGCTTGTTGGACCTTCAGGTTGCGGTAAAAGTACATTACTTCGAATGATTGCTGGATTAGAAACAATTACAGAAGGACAATTAAAAATAGCTGGGAAGGAAATGAATTTTGCTCATCCAAGTGAGAGACATTTGTCAATGGTGTTTCAAAATTATGCTTTATATCCTCATTTAACAGTTGAAGAGAATATTGCACTAGGTTTGCACAGGAAGAAAATGTTGAAAAAAGAGAAAAGAAAAAAATGTTTGGAAGTATCGGAAATGCTCGGTTTAACAGAGTACATGAAAAAGAAGCCGCGCCATCTTTCAGGGGGACAAAGGCAGCGAGTAGCTTTAGCGCGTGCCATTGTTGCAGAAACTCCGATTTGCTTAATGGATGAACCGTTATCGAATTTAGATGCTAAATTGCGTTCACATATGCGTACATATATTCGTCAATTGCAACGGCAATTAGGTATGACAATGATTTATGTTACACATGATCAAGTAGAAGCCATGACAATGTCTGATCGAATGATGGTGTTGTGTGACGGACGAATTCAGCAGGTGGGAGAACCTCTGCAAGTGTACAACAGCCCTAATAATGTGTTTGTTGCTTCGTTCATAGGGTCTCCCCCGATGAATATGGCAAAAGTACAGCGACTTTACGACTCTTTTTTACTGCAACACGAATGGATTGTGAAAATTGCTGGCGATGCACATGTTCCAAATGAATGCGTCACAATTGGTGTTCGACCGGAGCACATTAGATTGGCTCATTCGCACGAACCTCATGTTTTGTTAGAAGTCATCCATGTCGAAAGATTAGGTACGGAAACACTTGTCACATTCAGATTGACTGAACATGATCAATGGATTGCACGCTGGCATGGACAACATCAGATCGAAGTAGGACAGCAAGTGCGAATTGCTATTGATGACGAACGTATCATATTCTTTGACGACAAAGGAAGAAGAGTGAAAAGGGAGGAAGATTCTTATGCCGCATACGGTGAAACGAGTTATTGAAGGGGGAATGTATATTCTTCCTTCCTTGCTACTATTCTCGATTTTTGTATTTTATCCAATGATTCGCACACTTTATTTGAGTATGCATATGACAGATTTTCAAGGGAATCCAACGACTTATGTCGGATTTGAGCACTTCGTTTATTTATTTGAAGATCGCAATTTTAAAGAAAGTATGAAAGCGACATTTTTGTTTGTGATATATACCGTACCACCAACTGTCATCATTTCTTTATGTTTGGCTCTTTTGGCGAATGAGAAATTACGAGGAATACAATTATTTCGTACATTTTTTTCATCAACGTTAGGGATGAGTGTGGCAGCTTCCTCTGTTATTTGGATGTTTATGTATAACCCTGCTGTCGGAGTAATCAATAAGATTTTAATCGCGCTCGGTGGAGAAGAACGGCAATGGCTACTCAATCCAGATACAGCTTTAGCGGCGGTTGCCGCAGCTACAGTTTGGATGAATATTGGATTTGCTTTTTTAATCTTGTTGGGTGGGTTACAAAATATTGATTCTACATTGTATGAAAGTGCAGAAATTATAGGGATGAGTCGTTTGTATCAGCTATGGCGAATTACTTTGCCGCTGTTGTCCCCCACTTTGTTTTTCGTTATAACTGTTTCGCTCATTCACGCTTTTCAAACGTTCGGACAAATTGACATATTGACGAAAGGAGGACCAATGAACACAACGACAGTTCTTGTATACTCTATCTACCGCGAAGCGTTCGTTAATTACAACTTCGGATTTGCGAGCGCCCAGGCAATCGTTTTGTTTTTCATCGTTTTAATTGTGACTGTTGTACAATTTACTTTTGCTGAAAGGAAGGTGCATTATCAGTGAGCCTTCTAATTAAAAAAATTAGTCTATATGCAATATTAGTTATTTGTACCATCATCATGATGTTTCCAATTGGATATGCATTTTTAATTAGTTTTTTAAGCGGTGCGGAGTTATTACAGGGGAAATGGTGGCCAACAACTTGGTCAATTAAAAATTATGTTATAGCTTTTGAAAAAGTTCCTCTTGGTCGTTATTTATGGAACAGCTTTGTTGTCTCTTTCATCGTTATGGTTGGGCAGCTAGTTGTCTCTAGTTTGGCAGCATTTGCATTTGTATTTCTTCGTTTCCCTGGGAGAGATCTTTTGTTTTTCCTAACCATTTTAACAATGCTGATTCCTTGGGAAGCGACGGTCATTCCAAATTATTTGACCGTTCAATCTTTTGGATGGACAAATAACTATCTTGGTTTGACAATTCCTTTTTTTGCATCAGCATTCGGTATTTTTTTACTCCGTCAACACTTTAAGACGATTCCGTTTGAATTGTATGAATCAGCACAAGTGTCAGGAATGAAACATTTTCGCTTTTTTTGGTATGTTGTTTTACCTTTGTCGAAGACGAGTTTAGCGACTTTAGGAGTTTACAGCTTCTTAACGACATGGAACATGTACTTATGGCCACTTCTTGTGACGAATGATGAGAGTGTGCGTACCGTTCAAATTGGTTTAAAACAAATGCAAACTCAAGAAATAGCTACTGAATGGGGGGTGGTGATGGCTGCAGTTATGATTATCATTTTGCCAACATTAATTTTGATATTTATCGGACAAAAGCAACTACAAAAAGGTTTAATGCAAGGAGCAATCAAATAATGAATAGGGGGAAAACAGAGTGAAAAAGTGGATATCTACTTTGCTTATTGCATCAACTTTAGTTGGATGTAACAGCGGAAGTGACGAAACGGTATCAAAAACAAATGATCAAAAAGATGAAGAACAACAAGTCCAAAAAACAGAAGTTGTATTTTGGCATGCGATGAGTGGGGACTTGGAAAAGGCGTTAAATGAAATAGTTGCTGATTTCAATGCTTCACAATCAACAATTGAAGTAAAGCCTGTATTTCAAGGGACGTATGAAGAAGCGTTAACTAAGTTCAATGCGGTAGCAGGAACAAAAGACTCTCCGACTTTAATGCAAACATTTGAGATCGGAACAAAATACATGATTGAAAGCGGAAAAATCGAGCCTGTTCAAAAGTTTATTGATGAAGAAGGATATGACGTATCACAATGGGAAAAAAACATTGTAAACTACTATACAGTAAATGGAACAATTTATTCTATGCCATTTAACTCGTCGACTCCAGTACTCATTTACAATAAAGATGCTTTTAAAGAGGCAGGTTTGGATCCTGAAAAACCACCAATGACATATAGTGAGTTGAAGGCGGCCGCAAAACAGTTAACGAAAGACGGCAAATACGGATTTTCGATTTTAAATTACGGTTGGTTTTTTGAACAGATGCTAGCTGTTCAAGGTGGCCTTTATGTGAATGAGGAAAATGGTCGAAAAGGTGAGGCAACAGAAGTAGCTTTTAACGGAAAGGAAGGGCTACGTGTATTTGAATTAATCTATGATATGTATAACGAGGGTACTTTTTATAATGTAGGTCAAAATTGGGATGACATGCATGCAGCGTTTCAATCAGGGAAAATGGCTATGTATCTAGATTCATCAGCTGGGGTACGCACGATTGTGGATAGTGCGCCGTTTCAAGTAGGAGTGTCCTATTTACCGATTCCAGATGACGTGGAGCGGCAAGGTGTCATTATCGGAGGAGCTTCATTGTGGTTGATGAAAGATGTAGACGAGGAGAAGAAAAAAGCAGCGTGGGAGTTCATGAAATATGTGACAACACCAGAGGTGCAAGCGAAGTGGCATGTAAATACGGGTTATTTTGCGGTTAATCCATCTGCATATGATTTACCAATTGTGAAAGAGCAGTGGGAGAAATATCCTCAGTTGATGGTGACGGTAAATCAATTAAAAGAAACAAAAGCAACACCAGCTACTCAAGGGGCATTAATTTCTATCTTTCCACAAGCTCGCCAAAAAATTGTAAGTGCAATGGAAAGTCTATATCAAGGTGTCGAGCCAAAGGAAGCACTTGAACGAGCGGCAAATGAAATTAACCGGGAGCTAGAAATGGCGAAAAAAAGATAAGAGGGGTGCCCACTAAGGGCATCCTTTCATCATGTGAGAGGTGAAGTTGTCATGTACATTTATGCGCATCGAGGATTCAGCGGTGAATATCCTGAAAATACAATGATCGCTTTTCAACAGGCATATGATTTAGGTGTAGATGGTATAGAGCTAGATGTGCAAATGACGAAAGATGGGGAGTTAGTGGTCATTCATGATGAACGCATTGAACGAACGACTGACGGAATTGGTTATGTAAAAGACTTTTCTTATCGTCAACTTTGTCGTTTTGACGCAGGAAGTTGGTTTCATCCACGTTTTGCAGGAGAACGTATTCCAGCATTAACAGACGTTTTAGATTGGCTAGCTAATCAAAAGAGATCAATTGTTTTGAGCATTGAGTTAAAAAATGGTATAATTCAATATGATGGGATGGAAGAAAAGTTACTAACGTTGTTGGATTCATATCGTTTATGGAACCATCATGTCATTATTTCATCTTTTTCTATTCAGAGCCTATATAAGATGCGGCAACTCGCGAAAGACATCAACCTTGCCCTGTTAGTGGAAGGAACTGAGCAAAATGTATTAGATGTTGCTCGGTCGTTAAACGTAAAAGAAGTTCACGTCGACTGGACATTTTTTATTTCAGCAGAAGGGGAGAAAGTAAGGCAAGAGGTAGATACTTGTGTATACACAATTAACGAGGTATCATTGCTTAACAAGCTGATCGGAAGTGGCGTGAAAGCAATCATGACCGACTTTCCTGATCGTATGATTAGGAGATGAAAGGGATATGTATTGGTTGTATTTGTCGATCGCAATTGTATTTGAAGTTTTAGGGACGACTGCGATGAAATGGTCGAACGGTCTTACCAATGTGTGGGCAACAGTAACGATGATAATTAGTTACGGGATTAGCTTCACGGCACTTGCTGTAGCTTTGAAAGGAATTGATGTATCAGTTGTTTATGCCATTTGGTCAGGGTTAGGTATTGTTTTCATCTCACTCGTCGGATTTTTCTTGTTTCAGGAAATAATGAGTGCCAAAAAAGTGATGGGGATTATTTTTATTCTTTTCGGAGTTATCCTATTAAAAACAAGTTGAATAAACATAGGAGGTCATTTTATATGATCGTTACAACAACAAATAGCATTGAAGGAAAGCAAATTGAGCAATACCTCGGTTTAGTGTCTGGTGAGGTGATTTTAGGGGCTAACGTCGTACGCGATTTTTTAGCGAGCATTACAGACATTATCGGTGGGCGAAGTGGAACGTATGAAAGCAAGTTAGCAGAAGGACGTGAAATGGCTGTGCAAGAAATGGTGAAAAAAGCGCGCAATATGGGAGCAAATGCAGTAATTGGTGTCGATCTTGATTTTGAAACGTTGCGCGATGGCATGATGATGTGCATTGCGACAGGTACAGCGGTGAAGGTGAAGGAATAGGGAATGTGAGAAGAAGCGGAATCGGCTTCTTCTCTTTTAATTAAGGTAAGAAAACATTCTTGTTAGAAAGGTTTTCGGGGACTTGAAAGAAAAAAGCTCTCTTGGTATGAAGAGGGGGTGCCGATGGAAAGTTGACCCTAACATCAGACGTACACAAAATTGCGAAATTGAACACTTGTGGTGAAGAACCTTTGTTTTTTTCTCGTGTATGCATGGCTTGGGGTGTCATGAATGATTGACAATACCGACGTAATATATAAAAATCACACAAAGCGTTCAGAAGAACAGGCAGTCATCGCCCTTGGTGGAGATGCGGGAGTGAAAGCCCGCCTGAAGTTTTGTGAATGAAGTCGATCCATAGCGGGAGGGGCTATAGATTTTTGTTTTACCACTATGCAATAGGCGAGCTCGTTACGTGACAAGGATGGTGTGTGTTGCCATTGTCGTGTTTTTGTTGTATAATTGTGCATAGAATAAACGCTGTCGTTCGTATGGATGGCAGGTCAAGAAGGGAGCGGCATCGTGTCGCTCCTTTTGTTTTTCATGTGGGGAGGGATGTTTTTGTATTCACGAATCGCCTTATTTATTGATGGCGGGTATCTTGACAACATATTGAAATGGCATGAAAAAGCAAAAATTGATTATGGTAAGCTTGCTGCAGCTATGGCTAACGACCACTTGCTTCTAAGAACGTACTACTATCACTGTCTCCCTTATCAATCTCCAAACCCATCTTTAGAGGAAAAAGAGTATTTTTCCAATGCTCAAAGTTTTTTCAAAAGATTGAACAGGCTAGAAAGCTTCACTGTTCGAGAAGGAAAACTTGCATTCCGCGGTATTGATGATCGCGGTTTGCCTGTGTTCGAGCAAAAGCGTGTCGATGTTATGCTAGCGACAGACTTAGTGATGCATAGTACGAAAAAACTGATTACGCATGCAGCTCTTTTAACAGGGGATAGCGACTTTTTGCCAGCGTTGCAAATTGCACAATCAGAAGGGGTGCATATTACTCTCTATTATTCTGATGAAAGCGACGACATTCGTCCGCACGATGAACTGTTGGATATTGTAGATGATCGGAGGTTGATCAATAAGGAGTTCATCCACAGCATTAAAAGAGGATCATGACATAGTGTATTACATTGGTCATTGAAACAAATCTATGCTCCAATAGAGAGGACAGTGCATATGAAAAAAGACCGCTATATTTATCCGGCTATTTTCGATGATGACAGTGACGGGATATCTGTGGAATTCCCTGATCTTCCTGGATGTTTCACGTGTGGCGATACAGAAGAGGAAGCGATGCAAATGGCAAAAGAGGCATTGGCACTGCATTTATACGGATTAGAACAGGAGAATGAAGTCATTCCGAATCCTTCAAAATTGTCGGACATTCCATACAAAAATAATAAAACCGTTGTCTTTATTGAAGTATGGATGCCGACTTTTCGACACGAAATGGAAGCTTAGCTATAAAAAAGACGTTAACGATTCCAAAATGGCTTGATGATTTAGTGGAAGAACAGTATGTGAACGATTCGCAAGTTCTGCAAGATGCATGAAAGAAGTATTTACGTATTTACGAGAGTGAAATGCCCTCTTCCTTGACAATGAGGGAGGGGGCTTGTAGTATTTTTAAAAATGATAAATATAGAAATGTCATGTTTTGTCGAATGTCTGTTCTTGTAAAATAATGTCGGGTATAATAAGACATAGATAGTTTGTTCGGATATATAGGGGGTTTTTGTAGTGACAACGCCATACCAAAGCCAATATTTTGCTTACGAGCTAACCCGGCAACATTCTTCACGTTCAATCGGTCGGTTAAGTCAGTCACTAATTAACGCGACAGTTGATTTAAACCCTCATCAGGTAGAGGCGGCTTTATTCGCTTTTCGCGCCCCGCTTGAGAGAGGAGCGATTTTAGCCGATGAAGTAGGATTAGGAAAAACGATTGAAGCAGGGCTCATTATTAGCCAATTGTGGGCGGAACGAAAGCGCAATATCCTTATTATTGTACCGCCACCACTAAGGAAGCAATGGAATCAAGAACTTTGGGAGAAATTTTATATCCCGTCGATCATTTTGGAAAGCAAAAACTTTAATGAAATGGTGCGTTTAGGACACCGCAATCCTTTTTTGCAACAAGATCAAATTGTCATTACTTCTTACCAATATGCACGCAATAAAGCGGACATGTTACGAAAAGTAAATTGGGATCTAATTGTTTTTGATGAAGCTCACCGGATGAGAAATGTATATAAAAAATCGAACAAAATTGGCAGAACTTTACGTACGGCAACAGCTGGATGTCCGAAAATTTTACTTACCGCTACCCCATTGCAAAATTCATTAATGGAATTATATGGATTGATTAGCTTTATCGACCCACATATTTTCGGGGATGAAACGACATTCCGGCGCCAGTTTGCGCGTGGGGCAAAAGAAATGTCAGATGCGGATTTTCTCGATTTGAAACGACGCATTAAACCTGTTTGCCACCGAACATTGCGTCGGCAAGTAACGGAATATGTGAACTATACGCAACGCATCCCGATTACGCAAGAGTTTATGCCGACGAACAATGAATGGGAATTGTACGAAAAAGTATCGGCGTATTTGCAGCGGGAACAACTTTTTGCGTTGCCAACAAGCCAGCGGGCGCTAATGACGTTAGTTGTCCGAAAATTGCTTGCTTCTTCTTCGTTTGCAATTTCTGATACGCTGTATTCTCTCATTCAACGACTTGAACAATTATTAAGGGATGTAGAACGAGGAAAACTTGAGACAGCAGCAGAATGCTCTGACGTTTACGAAGATGTAGATGAATTTAGTGAAACAGCAGAAGAATGGGAAGAAGAGGAGCAGCCAATACATAACGGGTTGTCATTTTCTGAAATGAAGCAGCTGATTTTACAAGAGAAACAAGAACTAGAACAATATTATGAGCTCGCGAAATCGATTCGGGAAAATTCAAAAGCGGAAGCGCTATTAATCGCTCTCGAAAAAGGATTTGAGAAATTAAAAATGATAGGCGCGAATGAAAAAGCAGTTATTTTTACCGAATCACGCCGAACGCAAGCGTATTTGCGCGAATTTCTTGAACGCAATGGGTATGCAGGGAAAATCGTATTATTTAATGGGAAAAATGAAGATGAACAGTCAAAACAAATTTATGCACAGTGGCTAGAAAAACATCAGCACAGCGACAAAATAACTGGCTCAAAAACAGCGGATATGCGGGCAGCTCTTGTAGAGTATTTTAAAGAGCAGGCATCGATTATGATTGCAACAGAATCAGCATCAGAAGGAATTAACTTGCAGTTTTGTAGCTTAGTTGTTAACTATGATTTGCCATGGAATCCACAGCGCATTGAGCAGCGGATCGGTCGCTGCCATCGATATGGACAAACACATGATGTCGTTGTCATTAATTTTTTGAACCATAAAAACGAAGCGGATAAAAAAGTGTATGAAATTCTTTCTGAAAAATTCCGGCTGTTTGAAGGAGTTTTTGGTTCTTCAGATGAAGTGTTAGGCGCGCTTGAATCGGGTGTCGATTTTGAAAAACGAATCCAGCAAATTTATCAAACATGCCGCACAGCAGAGGAAATCGAGCAAGCGTTTAAACAATTGCAAGCAGAATTAGACGAGCAAATTCAACTGAAAATGAAAGAAACGCGTATGCACTTGTTAGAGAATTTCGACGATGAAGTGCGGGAGAAGCTGCGAGATCATTACCATCAAACAAGCTTGCATCTCAATCGGATGGAGCGCTATCTTTGGAGTTTATCTAAATATGAAGGTGCAAAAGAAGCGGTATTTGATGATGAAACGTTAAGTTTTACGAAAGACGATGAAACGTACCAAATGATATCGCAAGCGAAAAAACAAGAGCGTTCAAACGTCCATCATTATCGTTTTTCTCATCCGCTTGCTCAAAAATGGATTGAGCAAGCAAAGAAGAGAAAACTTATACCGAAAGAAATTACATTCCGTTATTCTGATTATGAAGGAAAAGTTAGTATTTTAGAGCAGTTGATGGGAAAAGAAGGATGGCTTTCGTTAGATTTGCTTCATGTTCAATCGTTGGAAAACGAGCAGCATTTGATTTTTTCAGCAATTGATTTAGAAGGGGAGCAGCTCGATCAAGAAATTTGTGAAAAAATGTTTGAATTGCCTGCTGTGGAAGGGGAGGAAGTTGAGCTTTCCAGTTCGATTTGCAATACGCTTCGTCGAATTAGTGAAGGACAACAAGAAGCGATTTTAAATGAAATTATGGAAAGAGCATCTGCTCATCTTGATTCAGAGTTAGAAAAGCTGGAAAAATGGTCACAAGACTTGAAAAATAAGCTCGAAAAAGATATAGATGAAATGACGGTGGAAATCGAGCATTTGAAGCGGGAGGCGAAATTAACACGCAATCTTGCCGAAAAGCTAGAAATGAACAAGCAAATTAAAGAGCTGGAAAAAAAGCGAAATGAAATGCGACGAAGTCTTTATGACCAGCAAGATGAAATTGATGAACAAAAAGACCGGCTGTTTGAAGAAATCGAGAAAAAACTTGAACAACGCACCGCAACCGAACACTTATTTACTATCAAATGGAGAATCGTATAGCAACAGGAGGGAGTACATTGGCACAAAAACTAGAGTTAACGTGGATTGGCAAAGGCGAGCAGCCAAAGCTCGAACCGCGTATTCTTCTTGAAGACCCGAAGCTTTCCTATCACGCAAAAGAACGTGTGACGGAAAACGACATTTTTGATAATCGATTGATTTTTGGGGATAACCTATTAGCATTGAAGGCATTGGAGCAGGAGTTTGCTGGGAAGATTAAGTGCATTTACATCGATCCGCCGTATAATACAGGAAACGCGTTTGAACATTATGATGATGGATTGGAGCATAGTATTTGGTTAACATTGATGAAACAACGTTTAGAGTTGTTGAAAACGCTTCTATCAGAGGAAGGTAGTATCTGGATTAGTATAGATGATGATGAGGGACATTATCTTAAAGTAATGGGTGATGAGATTTTTGGGCGCTCAAATTTTGTAGCCACTTGTGTATGGCATAAAAAACATACAAGAAGTAATGACGCAAGATGGTTTTCGGATAATCATGATTTTATATTAGTTTGGGCTAAGAACAAAAACGTTTGGAGACCAAATCTATTACCGAGAACAGAGGAGAGCTTAAAAGGGTATGCGAATCCAGATAATGATTCGCGAGGACCTTGGACATCTGGTCCTTGTCATGCCAAAACACCTAACCCAAAGGATATATATCCTATTACTACGCCATCTGGGCGTGAAGTTTGGCCACCTCCAGGGACAAGTTGGAGATTTTCAAAAGAGAAATTTAAAGAATTAATCGATGATAATAGGATTTGGTTTGGAAAAGACGGAAATAATATTCCACGCTTTAAAAGATTTCTTTCTGATGTTCAAGACGGCTTTGTACCAACAACCTTGTGGTTTAGAGATGAGGTTGGAGATAATCAAGAAGCCAAAAAAGAAGTGAAATCATTTAATAACCAAGATGTATTTGCAACTCCAAAACCCGAACGTTTAATACAACGAATTATTCATTTAGCAACTAACGAAGGCGACTGGGTTCTTGATTCTTTTGCCGGTTCTGGTACGACTGGGGCGGTGGCGCATAAAATGGGGCGTCGTTGGATTATGATTGAACTTGGTGAACATTGCCATACGCATATTATTCCGCGAATGAAGAAAGTGATCGATGGGACCGATCAAGGAGGAATTAGTAAAGCGGTGAATTGGAAAGGTGGGGGCGGCTTCCGCTATTACAAGCTGGCGCCAAGCCTGTTAAAGAAAGATAAATTTGGCAATTGGATTATCAATCCGGAATACAATGCGGAAATGCTGGCGGAAGCGATGTGCAAACATGAAGGATTTACGTACAATCCAGACCCGGAAGTGTTTTGGAAGCAAGGTCAATCGACGGAAAACGATTTTATTTATACAACAACACAGCTTGTTACGCAGCAAATGGTGGAAGGCATTGTAGAGCAAATGAAAGAAAACGAGACATTGCTCATTTGTTGTAAGGCGTTTAATGTCAACGTAGATGACTTCCCGCAAGTGACAATTAAAAAAATTCCGCAAGCGATTTTAAACAAATGCGAGTTTGGTCGCGACGATTACAGTTTAAATGTCAACAACTTACCAATGAAAGAAAAAGAACCAGAACAATTAGAGCTATTTTAGGGGGGGAGAGGTCATGAATCGTATCGTTAGCGCTATTTCATCCCGTCTTAGCTTGCGTAAACCACAGAAAGAGTCGTTAGAAATTCTTGCCGAAGTGATTGAGCACTTCGGCTTAAATAAACAAAACGATCCCCAATCGTTACAAGAGAAGTTAGCTGCTGTTAACGCGAACTTTCCAAGCGTAACAGATTTTGAACGCGAATTTCCTTCGCTCTGCTTTGCGTTGGCAACAGGCGTCGGGAAAACACGGCTGATGGGGGCGTTTATTGCTTATTTACATATGGCGAAAGGAATTCGCAACTTCTTTGTGTTAGCACCGAACTTAACGATTTATGAAAAATTAATCCAAGATTTTACACCAAATACACCGAAGTATGTATTTAAGGGGCTTTCATCGTTCGCAAATAAACAGCCAAATATTATTACAGGGGATAACTATGAACAACAAGCCCTCTTTTTAGAAGATCCTCTAGCTGTAAATATTAATATTTTCAATATATCTAAGATTAACAGCGAAGTAAGGAGCGGAAAATCGCCGCGTATTAAACGGTTAAGTGAATATTTAGGACAGAGCTATTACGATTACTTAAAATCGCTTCCTGACCTTGTGCTATTAATGGACGAATCGCATCGTTATCGCGCAACGGCAGGGGTAAAAGCAATTAACGAATTAAATCCGATTCTTGGTTTGGAATTAACTGCGACCCCGCAAGTCGAGAGCGGAAGCAAAACGATTCCGTTTAAAAACGTCATTTACAGCTATCCTCTTTATCAAGCGATGGAAGATGGGTATGTAAAAGAACCTGCGGTTGCCACAAGGGAAAATTTCAATCCGGGGAAACTAAATCAGGATCAGTTAGAGCGTTTAAAACTTGAAGACGGCGTTCGAGTTCATGAAGAAACAAAATTAGAACTAGAACTATATGCGCGTGAAAATAACGAAAAATTAGTGAAGCCGTTTATTCTTGTTGTGGCTCAAGATACGAAACATGCAGAAGATCTCATGAATATGATGGAGAGCGAAGACTTTTTTGAAGGGCGTTACAAAGGAAAAGTCATTACCGTTCATTCCAATCAGCGTGGGGAAGAAAAAGATGAAACCATTAAGGAGCTGTTAGCGCTTGAAGATCCTCATTCAAAAGTAGAAATTGTTATCCATGTGAATATGCTAAAGGAAGGTTGGGACGTCACCAATTTATATACGATTATTCCACTTCGTGCGGCAAACTCAAAGACGCTAGTCGAACAATCGATCGGTCGCGGTCTTCGTCTTCCGTATGGAAAACGAACAGGTGTGCCGGGGGTTGATCGTTTAACGATTATTGCTCATGATAAATTCCAAGAAATTATTGACGAGGCGAACAATCCTACATCGATTATCCGCCGTGGTGTTGTCATTGGTCGAGACGTAGCACAGACGGAGAAAAAAATGGTTGTCGTTGAATCAAATGTAGAAGCTACGCTCATTGAGCAACTTGTCGGTGAAAATAAACCTGTTACTCCTGAGGAAGAAACGAAAATGGAACTAAAGAAAAGTATTGCAGAAACTGTGGTGAAAACGATTGCTAATAAACAAACGTTGTATAGTTCCAAACAATTAAAAGACCCGTCAGTTCAACAACAGATTATTCACGAAGTCAATGAACTTTACACATCGTCCCAGTTGTCCTGGTTTGAAGAAGAGCCGCAAAAAATCGTCGAAAACATGGTGGCAAAGGCGGTTGAACTAATTCCAGATTTGACGATTGAAATTCCAAGGGTGATTTTACAACCGACGGGCGACATTTCATGGGGGTATTACGATTTTGATTTAGATTGTAGCGTGATCCCGAAATTACAGCCAGTTGCCGAAAATATTTTAATTGAGCATTTACGTACTCATCAAAGGGAATTATTGCAAATCAAAAAAGATGTTCAAGAGATAGAAGAGCAGTTAGAGAATTATATTGTGTTTCATCTCATGGACTATCCGAACATTTCTTATGATGACCATGCGGAAGTGCTATATAAACTATCAGGACAACTGATTGGCTATCTTCGCAGTTATTTGAAAGAAGAAGATGTAAAAAATGTTGTCGTGTATAATGCCAAACGACTAGCTCAATTTATTTATGCGCAAATGAAAGCACATTATTATGAAGAGCAAACGAATTATGAAGCGATTGTTCGGGTAGGATTCGACACATTAAAGAGCAACGTAGTAACCGTCGATGCTGATGAAGAAGTGCGCGATTTCCGCCAACCGATTACGAATAAATCCTCGATTCGTGGCATGTGCTTTGGCGGCTTTACAAAATGTTTATATCGAACGCAAAAATTCGAATCCGACGCCGAACGTAGATTCGCCGTCATTTGCGAAAGTGATCCATCCGTTTTAAAATGGCTGAAGCCGACACAAAATCACCTGAAAATTTACTACAACCAGACAAAAGCATACATTCCGGACTTCATTGTGGAAACAAACGAAAAAATGTATATATGTGAAATCAAAGCGACCAATAAAATCGAAGACGATAAAGAAGTTAAAGCAAAAGCGAAAGCAGCAATCACGTGGTGTCAACACGCTTCCGACCACGCTCGTGCAAACAACGGAAAAGAATGGGTATACTTGTTAATCCCGCACGATGATGTTGATTCGAATAAGACGATAAAAGGGTTGGAGGCGCTATATAGACAAAATTAGCGAAGAAAGATACAGCTCAGCCACCCATTTACGACAGAAGTTGCTAAAACTTCTGTCTTTTTTTTGTTTTTAACGACAGAATTCGACAGATTTTTTTGTGGAATTTATTTAAGATAAGGGTGGATGCTTGTGAGGGGAGGTTTCAGAATATGAAATTACATAGTCTCTATTTAAAGAATTTTCGAGGATATAGGGAGGAAATGATAGATTTTTCTGAGGGTATGAATGTTATTATCGGCAAAAACGATATTGGTAAATCGACAATTATGGAAGCATTAGAAATATTTTTTAACGGTGAGAATAAGGATGCTCTAGTGAAACTAGAGGTAGAAGATTGTAATGTAAATAGTACAGAGAAAGTTATAGAAATAGGCGCATGCTTTACATTCGAAGAAGAGGAAATTACAGTAATAGACTCTTCTAATCCGACATCCCTGAAAGATGAGTATTTATTAAATAAAGACGGATTACTAGAAATTAAAAAAATTTGGGATTGCTCTAAAGATAAAATAACAGCTTCAAGTTTAAAGGTTTATTTAGTAGCACACTATCCAAAAGGAATTGATAAACCTTTGATTACTCTGAAGCAAGAGGAGTTAAGAAGAGAGTTGCGTAACATTGCTGAAGAGATTGATAATTATGATTTAGTTAATAAAAATAAAAACGCAGAAATGAGAAAGGCATTATATAAATATTTGGTAAATGAAAAGACTGAATTTGAAACAAGGTTTATTGAAATTCAAAAAATTGATAAGGATAGTAAAGATATTTGGGAGAAAATCAAATCAAATTTACCATTATATTTTTTATTTCAGTCAGATCGGAGTAACTCTGACAATGATAGTGAAGTGCAAAATCCTCTTAAAATTGCCACGAAAAAAGCATTAGCGGAGATGGAAGATCGATTAAACACTGTTGTAAAAGAAGTTGATGAAAAGGTTTCGACTATTGCAGAAAATACTATTAATAAATTAAAAGATTTCAATGGTCAAATTGCAAATAGGCTAAAAACTAAGCTTAATCATAAACCTTGGGATTCCTTATTCTCTTTCCAACTAGAAAGTGACGATGGTATTGCATTAAATAAGCGGGGAAGTGGTATTAGGAGATTAATTCTTATAAGTTATTTTCGTGCTGAAGCGGAAAGAATTGCGGAAGAAAGAAATAATAAGAATATTATCTATGCAATAGAAGAGCCTGAAACTTCTCAACACCCAAACTTTCAAAGGATGATTATTGACTCGCTCCTAAAAATTAGTTCGGATGATAAGCATCAAGTTATTATCACAACTCATACACCAGAAATTGCAAAAATGGTAAATTTGGATAGTTTGATTTTTATAAGTAAAGATGAATATGGTCCTAAAATAGTGAGAGAAGAAGAAGAAAAGCTGAAGGGGATAGTCAAATCACTAGGAATTTTACCAACTATTGAATCAAAGGTAGTTATTTGCGTTGAAGGGGAAAATGATATTAACTTTATAAGAAATATTAATCAAGCTATTGATGATTTCAAAAGTATAATAGATTTAGAAAAAGCCAATATAAGCATGATTGGAATGAAAGGGAGTAACCTAGTAAACTGGGTAAATAGAAACTATTTAAAAAATTCAAATGTTATTGAGTTTCATCTCTATGACAATGATAGGGAGGATTATAGAAAAACAATAGAGGAGATTAAAGCTAATAATGATGGAAGAAGGTTTGGAGAAATAACTTCAAAACGCGAAATGGAAAATTATATTCCACCAGAATTGATTGAAGAAGAGTTTGGTATAAATTTAGACTTAGAAAAAATGAATTGGGATAATGTAGATGTACCAAAGCTTTTGGTAAGTAAAATTATGCAACATATCAAATGTTCCAAGAAAAGAGAAGAAGCTATAAAAGGGTGCTTGAATGGACAGCTTTCTAAGAAAATTACAAAAGAACATTTAATCTATTGCAATAGCTATGAAGAAATAAAATCATGGTTTGAACAAGTAGCGTATTTATACAATAAAAATTGGTATGAACAGCTTCTTCAATCTCCTACAACTTCTTTAAACAATTAATATTTATGTTCGAGAGGATAGTGTTACTGTTCGCCTATCGAGTACGGTACCTCTGCATTGCGATCCAAAAAGTAGATAATATAAAATCGGTTTGGTTTCGGTGCCTGTCACCTGTCGACGATAAAGGGGCAAATTTTATTTTTTATAGAAAGGAGTTATTCACATGATCGTTACAACAACAAATAGCATTGAAGGAAAGCAAATTGAGCAATACCTCGGTTTAGTGTCTGGTGAGGTGATTTTAGGGGCTAACGTCGTACGCGATTTTTTAGCGAGCATTACAGACATTATCGGTGGGCGAAGTGGAACGTATGAAAGCAAGTTAGCAGAAGGACGTGAAATGGCTGTGCAAGAAATGGTGAAAAAAGCGCGCAATATGGGAGCAAATGCAGTAATTGGTGTCGATCTTGATTTTGAAACGTTGCGCGATGGCATGATGATGTGCATTGCGACAGGTACAGCGGTGAAAGTGAAGGAATAGGAAATTTTGGGGAGAAGCCAAGTCGGCTTCTTTTTTCTTTTTTACGGTTGAGCGTGTATTCAAAATTTCGTTGAGAAACTGACATACAATGTTCAATGATGAACGAATTCTAAAGTGCATATATTTTTTACAATAAAGATTGTGATACATTCAACAGAATAAAGAGACGTTTTTCGTTAAAATGAGGCGAGGAGAGTGAGTGAGATGAGGTGGGTTCCTTCACGATTTAATGCAATCTCGCATACAGATTCAGGTGAAATGATCATTTACAATAGTTATACAGGTGCCATTGTGGCAGTTGATGAACAAGAAAAGTCTGAAGTATTGTATGCATTACGCAAGGGGATAGGCGATGAACGAGCTGATATCTTTCAAACGCTTGTACAATGTGGATTTTTAGTTCCAAACCAAACGGATGAAAGACGGCGAGCGCAATTTTTACATGCTTCCATGCATCGAACAGATGTCATGCATCTTATTATTTTACCGACTGAAGCATGTAATTTTCGCTGTACATATTGTTATCAGGACTTTGCCCGCGGACATATGAAGCGGGAAATCATTGAAGGGTTGAAACGTTTTTTAGAACAAAATATGGCACGGTTACGACATTTAACGGTTAGTTGGTTCGGTGGAGAACCGTTATTGTTAAAGCCGATGATAAAATCCCCAATATAGCCGGAATAAAATTCCCCACTTACAATAGAACCATAGTGTCAATGAGAGGAGCTATGG
>NZ_RXXX01000002.1:0-142222 GCF_011006755.1 Anoxybacillus sp. MB8 | reverse complement strand
AAAAGCGCTTACATATAACGATTTTATAAAACCATATATAACCAAAAAAATCGGTCGAGAAAAAAATCTCCCACAAAGTCTTGACTCAAACACACTACCGATTACTAATGACAGGCAGGAAAGCGATGTAGTACAATAGACTTATATGTCAAGACAGCTAAAGAGGTGAATCGCATGTTATTTAAGCGCCTTCGTCCGTCGTTGAACGAATTGCTTGAAAAAGGGACAGACTATTCGTTTCAAGGACGATTTAACGACACATTATCATACAACCATTTTACGACAGAAGATTTCGCAAAGTTAAAACAAATTGATGAACTTATTGCACCGCATAAAAAAGAAATCGTTCATCTTCTTTATGAGGGGCTTCAGCAAGTGCAGCCAGAAGCGACAAATGTGATTACTGAAGCGCGCGTGGAAGCGTATATCGATGCCTTTTTTACGATGGAACGAAACCGCGCGTACGTCGATGAATCGCTTCGCTTTTTCCATTTGTTGCGCAAACAAAAAGTGAACGTCGGAAAATTGATCGTTGCCTTTAATCATTTGAATTTCTTTATTTTAACGACGTTGTTATCGAAAACGGCACTTGCGCCGAAACGTTGTTTAACGTTGATGGAAACGTTGCAGCGGGCCATTAATATCGAGCAACAACTTCTCGTTGAAGTGTACACAGAAACGATGATGGAACAAATCGCAAGCGGAACAGAAATGTTGATGGAACAAAATGCGGAAATTATGTTTATTAAAGATTTACTACAAGCGCTCGACCAACAAAATAGCGATGTACAAATGGTGACGGCGGCGACGGAAGAAATGACGACGGCCGTTTCGGAAGTGGCGCACGCGGCGACCGTCATCGCCGAAAAAACGACGACATCCGTTGAACAGGCGGAAAAAGGGCAACAAATGATGACGGAAGCGTTTGAAGAAATTATGGAAACGTCCGAACAGTTTACGAACATGGTTGACCGTTTTGAACATTTACAACAGCATTTAAGCGCGATTGAAAAAGTGATGCAGCTTGTCAACGGCATTGCGGATCAAACGAATTTACTTGCGTTAAACGCTTCGATTGAAGCGGCACGTGCAGGGGAATACGGAAAAGGATTTTCCGTCGTTGCGGAAGAAATTCGGAAGCTTGCCGATCATACAGTGCAATCGCTCGGCGAAGTGCAACGAAACGTCGGAGAGTTGCGGACGATTTCATCGGAAGTATCATCCGCGATTTACTCAACATCATCGACGATTCGCCAAGCGGTCCGTCAAGCGCAAGAAGCGATGCCTTTATTAAACGAAATCGTATCAGCGATGGGCGACATTCAAGATAGTACAAATACGAATGCTGCGGTTGCTGAACAGCAAGCAGCGGCTGTCGATGAAATCGCAAACCGTATGGCATCGATCGCCTCATTAACAGAATATATTCGCGAGCTTGGTGAAAAAACAGGAAAGACGGTTCATGCGTTAAGCAAAGCGATCGACCGTTTCCGCTTAAATTTAGTTAACGAAAACAATATTAAACTATCTGCGAAAGCGTTATTGCATTTAGCGAAAACGGATCACTTATTATGGAAATGGCGCATTTACAATATGATTGTCGGCTACGAGAACATTCGTCCGGAAGATGTCGCTTCTCACCATCAATGCCGATTAGGAAAATGGTACTTTGATGAACAAACGAAAAAACAACTGAAAGGCACGCCAGCGTATGAAAAGCTTGATGCCCCTCATGAACGTGTGCACGTCGCGGCGAAAAAAGCAGCGGAAGCGTACGCAAAAGGCGATATAAAAGGTGCCGAAGCGCAACTGCAAGAACTCGAACAAGCATCGACCGAAGTGATTCGTCTTATTGATGAACTAATGGAAAAAGTAGAAAAAGAACGAACGTTTGAAACCCACCTTGCGTAAGGTGGGTTACTTTTTTACGATATGGGACAACGCGAGTGCGAAAATTAAAATCGTTCCTTTGATTATATCTTGGGCGTAGTACGGGACGTTCATCATCGTCAGCCCGTTTAACAACACCCCGATTAAAATCGAGCCAAGCAGCGTACCGATGACGTTCGGTTTGCCTGCGCCAAAGACGGAAAAGCCGATAAAGGCGGCAGCGACGCCGTCCATTAATAAGGAAGCCCCTGCCGATACTTGTCCGGTGCCGATGCGCGAAGCAAGAACAATGCCCCCTAAAGCAGCGAACAGGCCGCTAATGATATACGCAGCCGTGCGGTAACGATCGACGGGAATGCCGGTGAGCCTTGCTGCTTCACGATTTTCGCCTGTCATGTAAAACAAGCGTCCGAATGTTGTATACGTTAAAAAAAGATGAGCACAAACGACGACAAAAAGCATAAGCAACACAGAAAATGGGATGCCAAACAGCTCTCCTTGTCCGATAAATAAAAACGATGGAATAAATTTTCCCGGCGCCGTTCCGCCTTCTGGAAGCGGCATGTCGTTGTAAATCGAAAATCCTTTCGTATATGTCAATTGCACGCCGTTAATGATATACATGACGGCTAACGTCGCCAATAAATCAGGCAGGCGAAGGCGAATGATGAGAAAGGCGTTAAGCAATCCAACGAGTGCGCCGAGAAGAAGCGGAACGATGAGTGCAACGAAAAGCTCTTGACGATGTAAAACGAGCGCGGAGGCGCTTGCGATGGTCGCTAAACTGACGGTTGAACCGACCGATAAATCAAAACCGTCGACAATTAATGAAAACGTAATGCCGATCGCCACGAGCGTAACAATGGAAATCGAACGTAAAATGTCGCTAAAGTTTGCATACGTAAAAAACGAATCGAGCGTGATGCTGAAAAAACTAATGACGACAACAATCGCGATCATCGTTCCGTATTTGTATAAAAATTTCATCTCATTTCACCTCCCGTTGTATCATGGACGAGCTGTTCATATGTCGCTTCTTGGGCGTCTATTTTTTTTATGAAACGACCGTCGACCATCACATAAATCGTATGTGCGATATGTAGCAGCTCTTGAAACTCGCTCGTGAAATAAATGATCGCTTTTCCTTCCTCAGCAAGCGAGCGAATGATCGCAAATACTTCCTCTTTGGCATGCACATCAATGCCTTTTGTCGGCTCGTCAAAAAGAAATACGTCGCTATTCGTTTGCAGCCATTTGCCGATGACGACTTTTTGTTGATTGCCGCCGCTTAAGTTTTTCGCCAGTGCGGTCGGCGAGGATGGACGAATATGTAACGATGAAATGAGCGATGTGGCGATCGTGCGCTCGCGGCGTTTGTTTATCCATTTCCATTTCGAAATGTTCGACAATAGACGCACCGTTAAATTTTTTTCTACCGTCTCGTTCATAAATAGCCCTTGTTTGCGGCGCTCTTCTGGGATAAGACAAACGCCTGCTTCAATCGCATCTTTTGGCGATGTCCACGTTTGTTTTTTCCCGCGCACGATGCGTTCCCCTGTCGTGTTCACATGAGCGATGATGCTTTCTGCTAATTCTGTTTTTCCTGCGCCGACGATGCCGGCAATGCCGACAATTTCCCCGCGCTGTACACGTAAATCAACCGTCGTTTTCGTTTTCGGAATGTATAGTTGCTTCACTTCAAAAATCGTTTCGCCACTTTTTTCCCGCGCAAAAGTGTTGCGCGTTTTTGGTTGCCGTCCGACCATATGGCGCACGATTTGTTCCGTCGGTAGCGACACATCACCTTCATACACGACATGGCCGTCGCGCAAAATCGTCATCCGGTCGCAAATGCGTTTGACTTCGTGCAATTTATGCGAAATATAAATAAATGACACGCCTTGTGCTTTTAATTGTTCGATCATCGCAAATAGCCGTTCCGTTTCTTGTTCGCTTAACGAAGCGGTTGGCTCGTCTAAAATAATATAGCGAGCGGAAGAAGAAAGGACGCGAGCGAGTAAAATGAGCTGTTTTTCATGGAGCGTGCACGTTTGAACGAGCGCATCAGGCGATACATGCGCCAAACCGACGCGCTCAAGCAGTTGGAAAACAAATGCCCGCTTTTTCGTTTTTGAAAACAACTTGTTCGGTTGTTCAGCAATTTGTTCAGCGAGCACGTTTTCATACACGGACAGGGCAGGAAATAACGCTGCGTCCACTTCTTGTACGACATGTCCGATGCCAGCCCGCTTTGCCTCTCTTGGGGAAGAAAACGTATACGACCGTCCGTCGATGTCAATCGTTCCTTCGGTCGGTTGAAGATGGCCGGCTAAAATGTTCATTAACGTGCTTTTTCCCGCGCCGTTCATACCTAAAAGGGCGTGAACTTCGCCCGGTTGGACATGGAAGTTCACGCCGTTTAATACGGTGACATCGCCAAACGAATGGACGATTTGTTTCATGGAAAGCCCGCTCATTGCTTTTTCACCTGTTGTTCGAGCGTTTTCATCCATGGAGAGACAGCGACGTTTGATTGTCCCCAGCCCGAAATGTAGTTGTGCAGTTCGCCCATCGACACTTGTTGATCTGGTAAGTCGGAACGTTTGACTAAATGCGGTTCAAGTGAATAAATGTTTGGCGTTTTTTCGCCTGCAATTTTTTGATACGCAAAGCGCACTTGCACGCGCCCGACTTCCGCTGGGTCAGTTGCTGTTGTTGCGACCCATGGGCTATTTGGTTGTTGAATCATTTGTAAATCTTCATCGCTTAAGTCGATGCCGTACACTTTAATTTCTGTTCGCCCTGCTTGTTGAATGGCGCGCGTTGCTCCTTTGGCAAACTCATCCCATGTCGCAAACACCGCATCAATATCGCCTTTGTTCGGATATTTTTTCAAAATCGCTTCCATTTGCGTTTGTGTATCTAAAGCGGTATTTGCGCTCGCTGTGCCGAATTTGGCGACTTCTTTTATGTTCGGATATCGTTTTTGAAACGCTTCGTAAATGACGTGACGACGTTCCATTGGCGTAAAGCCGCCGACCCAAATCGTGACGATTTCGCCTTCACCGTTTAAATCTTCCGCTAACGTTTTTAACGTTTTCCATGCTAAGCTGTAATCGTCTTGGTCAATGACAGTGACACCCGGAATGTTTAAATCATTATCAAATGCGACGACATGAATGCCTTTGGCGAGCGCTTTTTCCACAGGGGCTTTCAACGCATCCGCGCGCCCATGATCTAATAAAATCGCATCGACGTTTTGGTTGATTGCTGTTTCGACGTACGATGCCATTTTTGTTAAATCGTTATCCGCGTTATAAATTTGCACCTCGCCGCCAAATTTTGCGACTTGTTCTTTCACACCTGCGATATATTGCGATGAAAAGGTGCCGATCGACATTTGCATAATGGCGGCAATTTTAATCGGTTTGTTTAGCGCGGCTGGAATGTCCGCTCCTGTTGTTTCATTCGTTTGTTTCGTTTCTTCTTTCGGCTGTTGCGCCGGTTTAGAAACGGCATCTTGTTCGTTCGTGCATCCGGCTAATAGCGCAAAAATGAGCACGAAGGCAAGCCATATGTTTCTCATGCGAAAACCTCCTCAAATAATGTTGGTAGTTTTGTTGCGTAATCGCCAAAAATGATCCCTTTTTCGGTAATAATGCCCGTAATGAGTTCATGCGGTGTGACGTCAAATGCAGGGTTGTAGACGTTCACGTCCGGTGCGATGCGCACGCCGCCGATATGCGTCACTTCTTCTTTTGCGCGTTCTTCAATCGGAATGTCATCGCCTGTTTTCGTCTGTAAGTCGATCGTTGAGAGCGGAGCGGCGACGTAAAACGGAATGTGAAACGCTTTAGCTAAAATGGCTAGACCGAACGTTCCGATTTTGTTGGCGGTGTCGCCGTTTGCGGCGATGCGATCTGCGCCGACGATGACAGCGGAAATATGTTTGGCTTTCATCGTTTGCGCGGCCATATTGTCGGTAATGAGCGTGACATCGACGCCGGCTTGTGAAAGCTCCCAAGCGGTGAGCCTTGCTCCTTGCAGCACAGGCCGCGTTTCACAAGCGTACGCATGAAGCGTCATTCCTTTTTCTTTCGCTAAATGAAACGGAGCAAGTGCCGTTCCGTAGCGCGCCGTCGCAATCGCTCCTGCATTGCAAATCGTCATGATGCGATCGCCGTCTTGAAAAAGGGAAAGGGCATGTTCGCCGATGCGGCGGCATACGTCTTCATCTTCTACTTGAATGCAAATCGCTTCATGAATGAGCGTCGTTTTCGCTTCGTTGACGGATTTTGCTTGCGCAACGCTTTTCATAAGCCGATCAAGCGCCCAAAATAAGTTGACAGCGGTCGGACGCGAACTAGCTAAATAGTCGCGGTCTCGTTTTAACTCGGCATGAAATTGCGCTAAGTCGTTCGTTTCATACGATTTTGCCGCAAGCGCTAAGCCGTAGGCGGCGGTCATGCCGATGGCTGGCGCCCCGCGCACTTTTAACGTCACGATCGCATCCCATACGTCTTTGATATTTTTTAATTCTAAATATTCAGTCTTATGAGGCAATGCTTGTTGGTTTAAAATCGTAATATGTGTATCGTGCCATTGTACAGATTTCATTGTCTTCCTCCTAGCTGTTCACATGTACCGTTTGTTGCACAAGTCGTTTGATCGCATGAATCGGCAATTGTTCACGCTGTACGATCAGCTCGCGTCCGAGGCGAAGCGCGTGACGTTTCACATCAAGTCGGCGCTCAAGCGGCAATTCGTCAACGTCTGCGACATGCGCTAAACCGATTGTTCGGCGAATGACTTCACAGCCAGCAAATCCAATCGCTTCTGTGAGGGCATCGCGAAGCACGTCATGAAGCACGCCAGAAACGGTCGCGTACGGTTCATTGCTTTCACGCCAAAGTTCAGAAAATGTGCGAACAAACACGTCCCACGTTTTTTCGATATGATGAAAGAGCGGTTTGCGGTCACGTTCATCGCGAGCGAGGGCGTTTAACAGCAAATTAGCGAAAAATTGCCCGAGATCAAAGCCGATTGGACCGTAAAATGCAAATTCTGGGTCGATCACTTTCGTTTCATCGTCACTTGCGAAAATGCTTCCTGTATGTAAATCGCCATGAAGCAAGACGTCCGCTTTCGTTAAAAAGCGCCGTTTCAATTTTGCGGTTTCGCGTTTTAATGCGTCATCTTGCCAAAGCTGCTCGACATCTGCGCGAAGTTCGGCTTCAAAGTTGTTTGTGTCATGGTCAAAAAACGGGTCGGTCAATACGAGATCTTCTGTAATTTTACAAAGTTCAGGATTTGTAAATTGCTGTGCGAGCTTCTTTTTTTGTTGTTGGTTCATGCCGAAATCGGACGTGTAAAACGCTGTTTTCGCGATAAATTCGCCGATATGTTCAGAAATGTTCGGAAATGTTTTTCCTTCGATGAACCCACGACGAGCAATTTGTAAATGCGATAAATCTTCCATCACTGTAATCGCTAAAGACTCATCAGAATAGTATACTTTCGGAACGTATTGAGGGACGTAGCTTGCGAAAGTGCGCAACGCTTGGCTTTCAATCGTCGCCCGTTTTAACGTGAGCGGCCAGCTTTCGCCGACGACTTTCGCATACGGTAACGCTTGTTTGATGATGATGCTGTCGTTTGTGCGCTCGTTGACGATACGAAACACGAGATTTAAGTTGCCATCGCCAATTTCTTTGCATGAAAGAAGCGCATCTTTTCCAAAAAGCCCCAACCGAACAGCAAGGGCGATCGCTTTTTGTTCTGTTAACGGTTCGTACATACAAATTCCTCCCTTGACATAAATAAAAAACCTCTTTCGCTGAACGAAAGAGGTTTGAAGTTTGCTTCGCACCTCTTATCTCTCAGCCTACTGCTGCAAGAATTAGCACCGTGCGTCATCGCCGGTTGCCGGGCTTCATCGGGCTCGTCCCTCCACCTGCTCTTGATAAGAGTGTTTATCGTTATTTGAATGTTTTTAACAGTGAAAAAGTTTCGTGAATTCGCTTGATTCGAATCATACATCGGTTCATGCTCGTTTGTCAATCCTTTTTTTCAAAAATTTTATACACGTCTGGGCGACGATCAGCAAAAATCGGGATGCGTCCGCGCACATGTTGCACTTCGTTTATGTCAATATTCGCCATAATGACCGTTTCTTGTTCGTCCCCTTCAGCGAGCACGTTTCCCCATGGATCGATGATCATCGAATGACCAGCAAATGTGTTGTTCGGGTCTTTTCCTGCGCGGTTGCAAGCGACGACGTAACATTGGTTTTCAATCGCTCTCGCCATTAATAACGTACGCCAATGATGAAGGCGAGCAAGCGGCCACTCCGCGACGACAAATAGCACTTCGGCTCCGTGAAGCGCATGAGTGCGAATCCATTCTGGAAAACGAATGTCATAACAAATGACGCCTGCGCACGTCGTGTGAGCGAGTTGAAAAACGTGTAACGTCTCCCCAGCTTGTAAATACATATGTTCATCCATCAATTTGAACAAATGAAGTTTACTATATTCGCTAACGACATGGCCGTTTCGGTCGACGACATACATCGTATTCGTCATTTGTTTGTCTGTTTTTTTCGCTACCGATCCGCCGACAATATGCACATCGTACGTGCGCGCAAGCGAGGAAAGAAACGTTTTTGTATCTTCGCCGTTTTCGTCGGCGATGTCTGTTAATCTCGTTAAATCGTATCCTGTCGTCCATAGTTCTGGCAATACGACGACGTCGACGTCACGCGCCATTTGTTCCATGTAGCGCACGATCGTTTGTTTATTTTTTTCAGGCGCTCCAAACGCAATGTCCATTTGTATACAAGCGATATTCATTTCATTCACCTCGAAAAATTTTCTTTACATTTTGATTTTTACGATATATGATACATGACTAGAATTTCAACCTTTTTGTGAAGTAGGTGTGCGAAAAATGAAAACATTTCCGCAATCGAACTTGTTACAGCAACTACCGAAGCAATTTTTTGCTTCGCTCGTTCAAAAAGTCAATACGGTCATTGCTGAAGGGCATGACGTCATTAATCTTGGGCAAGGAAATCCGGATCAGCCGACCCCTGCTCATATTGTAAACGCAATGCAACAGGCGGTAGCAAAGCCAGCGTACCATAAATATTCCCCGTTTCGCGGGTATTCGTTTTTGAAAGAAGCGGTAGCGACGTTTTACAAACGGGAGTATGGGGTAACCATTGATCCAGAAAAAGAAGTCGCCATTTTATTTGGCGGCAAAGCTGGGCTCGTTGAAATGCCGCTTTGTTTATTAAACCCCGGCGATGTCGTGCTCGTTCCCGATCCCGGTTATCCGGACTATTGGTCGGGCGTTGTGCTTGCGCGGGCGCGCATGGAAATGATGCCGCTGCGGGCGGAAAACGACTTTTTGCCCGATTATGAGGAGTTAAACAAAGACGTCGTTCGTCAAGCGAAATTGATGTTTTTAAACTATCCGAACAACCCGACAGGCGCGACAGCAACGGAATCGTTTTTTAAAGAAACCGTTTCGTTTGCTGAAACATACGGCATTGCTGTCGTGCACGATTTTGCGTATGGGGCGATCGGGTTTGACGGGAAAAAGCCGGTCAGCTTTTTACAAGTCGAAGGGGCGAAAGACGTTGGCATTGAAATTTATACGTTTTCAAAAACGTACAATATGGCAGGATGGCGCATCGGCTTTGCGGTCGGCAACGAAAGCATGATCGAAGCGATTAACGTTTTGCAAGATCATTTGTATGTGAGCATGTTCGGCGCCATTCAAGAAGCGGCAGCGGTTGCGCTTTTACAGTCGCAACAATGCGTCGATGAGCTTGTCGCCACGTATGAAGCAAGACGGAATACGTTTATTCGTGCATTAAACGACATCGGCTGGAACGTGCAAGCGCCAGCAGGTTCTTTTTTTGCGTGGCTTCCGGTGCCAAAAGGATATACGTCCGAAACGTTTGCCAATCTTTTACTTGAACAAGCACATGTCGCCGTTGCCCCAGGCATCGGCTTTGGAGAGCATGGGGAAGGATATGTGCGCACAGGGCTGTTGACAAGCGAAGAACGGCTGAAAGAAGCAGCAGAACGAATCGGACGATTGCAACTTTTTTAAAAAATCATTGACAAAATGAAAGACGGCTGTCATAATTCAGATTAAATTTATGAAAAACGAACCATTTCAAAAATTTCATACATTGCGAATTCTTATCAAGAGTAGGCGGAGGGACGAGCCCGATGAAGCCCGGCAACCGACTTAACGAACGTTAAGCACGGTGCTAATTCTCGCAGCAATCAGCTGAGAGATAAGAAGAGACGAACGATTAGCCTCTTCTTATGAAGAGGTTTTTTATTTGTAAAGGAGTGATACGATGATTACGGCAACATATTTGATTCATGATGACAAAGATTTGGCGAAAAAAGCGGAGGGGATTGCGCTTGGGCTTACGGTAGGATCGTGGACCGATTTGCCGCAACTTGAACAAGAACAGTTGAAAAAACATAAAGGGGTTGTAGAGTCGATTGAACAGCTTGAGGAAGATGAGCGGGTCAATACGTATTTCGGGAAGCGATTGAAACGGGCGCTCGTGCGCATTTCGTATCCGAGCGTCAATTTTAGTGCCGATTTTCCAGCGATTTTGACGACGACGTTTGGCAAATTGTCGCTTGATGGAACGATTAAACTTGTTGACCTGACGTTTTCTGACGAATTAAAACGAGCATTTCCTGGTCCGCGCTTTGGCATTGATGGCATTCGTGAAAAGCTTGGTGTTTTTGACCGTCCGCTTGTCATGAGCATTTTTAAAGCGGTGATCGGTCGCGATTTGCGATATGTGACCGAGCAATTAAAACAGCAAGCGCTCGGCGGTGTCGATCTTGTGAAAGACGATGAAATTTTGTTTGAAAACGACTTGACGCCGTTTGAAAAACGCATCGTCGCAGGAAAAGAAGCGTTACAAGACGTGTACGAACAAACAGGGCATCGGACGTTATATGCGGTCAATTTAACAGGGAAAACGTTTGAGCTAAAAGAAAAAGCGAAGCGGGCGGCGGAGCTCGGCGCGGACGTGTTGTTGTTTAACGTGTTTACATACGGGCTTGATGTATTGCAAGCGCTTCGCGAAGACGATGACATTCGTTTGCCGATCATGGCGCATCCGTCATTTAGCGGCGCGATCGCTTCATCGCACGTATATGGAGTGAGCTATGCGCTTCTTCTTGGCAAACTGTTGCGCATGGCAGGAGCGGACTTTTCGCTTTTCCCATCTCCGTACGGAAGCGTAGCGCTTGAAAAAGAACAGACGCTTGCGATTGCCGACGAACTGACGAAAGAAGAGCCGTTCGTCCGCGCGTTCCCTGTCCCATCGGCCGGCATTCATCCGGGACTTGTGCCGCTTTTAGTTCGCGATTTTGGCATCGATTCAGTCATTAACGCAGGCGGCGGGGTGCACGGTCATCCAGCCGGAGCGGTTGGCGGCGGGCAAGCGTTTCGAGCGGCAGTTGAAGCGGTGCTTTCAGGGCGTTCGCTTCATGAAGCGGCAAAAGAAAACGAACCGTTGCGACAAGCGCTTCATTTATGGGGGAGCGCATCATGAAGCCAGTCATTTTTTGCGACTTTGACGGGACGATTACGTTAAACGATAACATTATTGCGGTGATGAAACAGTTCGCCCCACCGGAGTGGGAAGCGATCAAAGACGATATACTTGCGCAAAGATGTTCCGTACAACAAGGCGTTGGGCGCATGTTTTCCCTTTTGCCGTCGTCATTGAAAGAAGAAATTGTGCAATTTTTGCTTGACACTGCCCGCATTCGCGACGGATTTTCCGAGTTTGTCGCATGGACGAAACAACAACATATGCCGCTTTATATCGTCAGCGGCGGCATCGATTTTTTCGTTTATCCGTTGTTAGACGGGTTCATTGAAAAAGAACGCATTTTTTGCAATCGCGCGGACTTTCGCGGCGAAACGATTCAAATTACATGGCCGTATGCATGCGATGAACATTGTCAAAATGAATGCGGCTGTTGCAAGCCGTCTCTTCTTCGTAAACTCGCACCAAAAGGGGCGAAAACGATTGTGATTGGCGATTCGATTACGGATTTAGCGGCGGCAAAATTAGCGGATCATGTCATCGCCCGCGACTTTTTGCTTGAAAAATGCCGTGAGCTTCATTTACCGCATACGCCGTTTACGACGTTTTATGATGTCATCGATGCGTTAAAAGAAAGCGAGGTGATCGCATGAGGCAAAAAAAATGGGAAGAGCTTGCGGAGGTGAAACGAGAACTAGCGGCGCGCGATTGGTTTATGGGAACAAGCGGCAATTTGTCGCTCAAAGTGAGCGATGAGCCACTTACGTTTCTTGTCACTGCAAGCGGCAAAGATAAACGAAAAGAGACGGCGGAAGATTTTTTACTCGTCGGTGCCGACGGACAGCCAGCGGAAGCGACGTCTCTCAAACCGTCAGCAGAGACGCTTCTTCACGTCCACATTTACAACAAAACGAACGCTGGCTGCGTTTTGCATGTGCATACCGTTGACAACAACGTCATTTCGGAATGGTACGGCGATGAAGGAGAAGTCGTTTTTACGAATCAAGAAATCATTAAAGCGTTCGGGTTATGGGAAGAAGATGCGGTATTTCGCATTCCGATTATTCCGAATTTCGCCCATATTCCGACGTTGGCGAATGAATTTGCGAAACATGTGCACGAAAGTAACGGGGCGGTACTTATTCGCAACCACGGCATTACCGTTTGGGGAAAAGATGCGTTTGAAGCGAAAAAATGGCTAGAAGCGTGCGAGTTTTTATGTCAGTACCACGTCAAATTATTACTTTTAAAACGATAAGGGGGAGTAAGTATGGCAGTGATTAAAGTGCGCAATACAGGAGAAGTGATTGAAGGAAAGGAAAACGTCGCTGCGTTTTTAAATCAGCAAGGTGTGTTGTACGAACATTGGGATGCAAGTAAACTTCCAACGCATCTGCAAAACAAATTTGTATTAACAGACGAAGAAAAAGCGGACATTTTAGCCGCGTTTCAATCCGAAATTGAAGATTTAGCGAAGCGAAGAGGCTATCAAGCGTGGGACGTTGTTGCCCTCTGCGAACAAACACCAAATTTAGAAGAGCTATTGAAAAAATTTGAACAAGTGCACACGCACACGGAAGATGAAGTGCGTGCAATCGTCGCAGGACATGGCATTTTCGTCATTAAAGGAGACGAAAACACAGGATATTTTGACGTGGAACTTGAAGCAGGAGACGTCATTTCCGTGCCAGAAGGAAATCCACATTTCTTTACATTAATGGACGATCGTCAAGTCGTTGCCGTTCGGTTATTTATCGATCCATCCGGTTGGGTTGCCCATCCATATGAAGAAAAAGAAGGGGAATAACACCCCTTCTATTTTTTTGTAAACAATATGACGCCTGCAATGGTGACGAATGAACCGATCCATTGGGGCAACGTCAACGTTTCCCCAAGCAGTATGTATGCAAATAAGGCAGTAAAAAGCGGATTAAAATTTAAAAACATGCCTGCTGTCGTAGCACCGACCCGTTTGACGCCGACGTTCCAAAGAAACATCGCAAGCACCGTCGCCCCGACGCTCGTATATAAAAGCGCAAGCGAAAAGGAGACGTTGACGTCATGAACGGAAAAAGAAGAAAGAAACGGCAACAATCCGATGACGCCAAATACGCCAGACCAAAACGTCGCCGCAAGCGGAGAGTACGATGTCATCACCGCCTTCGCACAGGCTGAATAAACGCCCCACATGATGACCGCTGCGATCATCCATAAATCGCCGATGTTTACATCCGCTAAACGATGCAGTTGCCCGTGCGTCATGACGATGAGTACCCCGATCAGTGAAACGATCATCGCGAGCCATTGTCGCAACGTCAGTTTGTCACGATAGACGACATAGGCAACGAGCGCGATCGCCATCGGATTTAACGTCGAAATTAAACCGACATGATCCGCTGACGTATAGCGAAGCGCTTGAAACATCAACACGTTAAACAACACGACGCCCGAAAGCCCCATCGCAATCAAAGGAACGATGCCGCGCGTTTGTAGGCGGATCGATCGCTCTTTTTTTAAAACGATCGGAAATAAAAAAAGGACCGCAATCGTCCAGCGAATAAACGTCAACGTGAGTGGGGAGGCGTGAGCGACAAGCAATTTGCTTGCGACAAAGTTTCCTCCCCATAATGCGCTTGTCAATAAAAGAAGCATATAATATTTCGACATGTCAATCATCCTTTAAAATGTTTCAATTAAAAATACCATCACTAATAGTCCGATAATAAAAGCGTACGTTGACGATTGTTCATTCCCATCGCCATGGCTTTCAGGAATTAATTCTTTATAAATAATAAACAACATCGCTCCAGCCGCAAACGCTAATCCGTAAGGGACGAGCGCATCGACGACAGACGTTAAATAAAAGCCGATGACGGAAGCGACAAGTTCAATCATTCCTGTTCCTGTTGCCATCAAAAACGCTTTTCCTTTTGAAATATGTTGGTTAAATAAAAAAAGCGCAACGAGCAATCCTTCAGGCGCGTTTTGGAAGCCGATCGCAAGCGCAATTAAATCGCCAATATGCGTTTGTTCGCCGGAAGCGTAGCTCACGCCGACAGATAGTCCTTCTGGAATGTTGTGAAGCGTAATTGCCGCAAGCACAAGCAACGCTTTTTTGTCCATTTTTACGCCGCTTTCAGTATGCGCTAAATCGATGTGCGGCACGATTTTTTCAAGAAACGTTAAGGCGAGCACACCGCCGCACAATCCAACCGTTAAGGCAAGAAACGTTCCGGAAGAAAGCGCTTCTGGAATTAATCCAAGCATGGACGCGGCCATCATGACACCTGCTGTAAAAGCGAGCAACATGTCGCGCCATTGATGTGTTAGCGAGCGCGACAAAAACAAAATAGGAACAGCGCCAGCTCCTGTGGCTAGCGCAGATAGCGTGCTTCCGATCAGCATGTCGACCATAATCATCCTCCTAACGGAAAACGAACAGTAATCGTCGTTCCTTTCTTTTCTATGCTATGAATGTCGATCGTTCCTTCGTGCATGTCTATAATGCGTTTACATACGACGAGCCCAAGCCCTGTCCCTGTTTGTTTAGACGTGACAAACGGTTGGAATAGCTTGTCGCTCACATGTTTCGGAATGCCGCTTCCTGTATCTTTGACGTGCAATATGCCGAAGTTTCCTTGTTTTTCGAGAGAAATGGTCAGTTCGCCACCATGCGGCATCGCTTCTATCGCATTTTTTGCTAAATTTAAGACGACTTGCTTCAAATGGTCTTTCGAACAACGAATCGGAAGCGGTACGTCTGCACGTTGAAACGAATAGATGACGTTATGGAAATGCGCTTGCGACTCAATCATCGGATGAATGCTTTGGACGATATGATTTAAATCGCACATTTCAAGCTTTTGTGCCGTCGGTTTGCCGAGAATTAAAAATTCGTTGACGATATCGTTAATGCGTGTAATTTCGTTTTGAATGACGGAAAAATAAAGTTGTGATTCGTTATCTTTATGTTTTTCACTTAATAGTTGAATAAACCCTTTAATGCCAGCGAGCGGGTTGCGAATTTCGTGCGCCGTGCTTGCGGCAAGTGTACCGATGAGCTCAAGCTTTTGCGCTTCCGTTTCCATTCGTTCGACGATCGTTTGCCGTTTTAATAGCGAATATTGAATGAACAACCAAATAATATGGATGATCACAATAAGCGACAAGATATAAGGAAGGGAAGCTTGTATCTTTTGTTTCATATTGACGTGCGGCACGTTCGCTTCAATCGTCCATGGCGCTTGATTTAAATGAACGCTTACCGTTTGTTGTGATGCTTGAAGTTTGTTTGTCGCAAGAAGAACCGCTCCATGTTCATCATATAAACGAAAAGAAGCGTTCGGATAAACGATTTTCATGCGATGCTTCATATACTCTGTGCGCAACTCCGCCACGAAAAAGCCAACCGTCTCGTTCGTCTGCTCATTGATAATCGGCGTGATAATTGTCGGTATCCGATTGCTGTCGATCATCGTCTGTTTCGTCAGTTTCGCTAAGCGCATCGTCGCATTTGTACTTTCAGAAACGAACGAAATGCGTTGAAAACGAACGTCTTGTTTTTGCATTTGTTGCAATATGTCGTTTATTTCTTCCTTTTTTAATGTCGCAATATGTTTGCTTACAACGATCGCTAACGTTTCAAGGCGAACGGTCGTTTCCGTTAGAAAACGGTCTAAATCATTTTTATGTATATTTGCAAACAGTTTCGTTTCTTCAAGCAACTGTTGTTGCTGTTGTTCGTCCTGCCAAAGCAAAATCCATACGCTGCCGATGACACACGGCAACATGACAAACAAGACGTACAACCATCGCTTTTTTCTCTCTCTCCCCATATATGCTCCCTCAACAAAACAAAATTCAAGGAATATTATAGCATAAATATGAGAAAAAGACGGAAAAAATCATTGGTGTAAGCAGGGGATTTTTGCTCGGATAGGAAGGATGAAAAATAAAAAGACTAAATTGTTCGTATACGGAGGAATTGTAACTGATCCATTCGGCTAATCAATGACCATTTATTATTCTTTGCTTGTCCGAAACAATGCTGGGAGACGAAAAATATGAACCCCCAGCACTAAAGTACTGGGGCAAAAACGATGATTTCCCCGCTAACGGGGTGAAATGGCCTGCGACGTGGCAGGCAACTTATCATTAGTTTATGATTCTATTGACGGTAATATGCAAAAAGAGGAACCATTTAGGCTCCTCTCCGTTGCAAAAACAAACGAATCCACGTTTTTTTACGTGTGAAATAGTCTGTGACGAGACAGACAACTTATTTTGTAATCTAAGTATAGAAAAAAACTAGGGAAGTGTCAATACGCTGTAAGTTCGTTACAGGTCAAATACCCACTTTACACGGTTCATAATCTTATTTAAGTCATCATCGTTTATATTGCCGATATGTTGTTTTAATCGTACTTTGTTGACGGTCGTTAATTCTTCCACCTTTACCGCGGAAGTCTGCGCTAAAAACGGATACACTTCCTTTTGAAGAAAGTAATGTGTCTTTAAACGAGGTACTACCTTGGTTTTTCCTTTTCGATCTGTAATCGTTTTTGTTTTTAACTTTGTCGACAGAGGAGCTATCTTAACGCTTCCAGATGTACGGTTAATCCAGTCATTGGAAATAACAAGCACCGGTCGCTCTCCATTTTGTTCTGTGCCTATATTTTCTCCGAGTTCACAAGTGAAAATAGCTCCTCGTATGATTGGGCGCTTCATTTGTGTTTGCTCATTCTCAATCCATTCATTTGCTAAAGCAATCTTCTTTGGATGCCATTCATCTAGTTTTTCCTTTTTGTCCACTTTTTTTAAACGTAAACGTTCGCGTTGAATTGTATCTGATTCCATCTTCTCCTACGTCCCCCTCGTTTTATATATCACGCTCATGATTGTATCACATTTCAACAACCGTTCAATCGGATTCAAGACGGTGGAAGAAAGAGAAAATGGAGTACAGCGCCTTCGCCATGATCAAGGAATGCTTGCAACAGGTATTCATGCAGAAGTCACTATTTCAAGTTGCATGTATATGACAAAATCACCTTCTTCAACTTGCCAATGATATACTGTGAGCAGCTGAAGAAGGTGGGCTTTTTCTTGCTAGCGATATGTTCAAAATGACGGGGGATTTGTTATGCCGACTGTTTTTGTTTGTTCGTTTCTTCGCTTTGTTGTTTGACAACAAGCGGGTAAAAAAGCAAGCTGCTTGCAAGCAAGGCGATGCCGAGTAAAAATGTTTTCATATCGGCTGTTCCGGCTTTCACAAGCCAAATGGAGTAAACGGTCGCAAGCACGGCGATCGTTCCGTCGATCATTCGTTCTTGCATCGTGCGATACGTTTCTCCTGTCCAAACGAGCTTCAATTGGTAAACGGAAGCGATGACGTATGGAACGAGATACGATAATGTCGCAATGTAAATGACGAAATCAAACGCTGCCGCCATCGAGTTGGAAATTGTTGAAAAAATGAATAGTTGCGCAATCATATTCGAGACGATTAAAGAAAAGCGCGGCATTCCGTTTTTATTTTCTTGTAAAAAGGCACGAATGAACAACTGTTGTTTTGCGGCTTGATACGGCACTTCCGCACTTAAAAAAATCCAACCGAGCGTAGAGCCGATTAAGCTAATTAAACCGAGCCCGGCAAGCAGTTGCGATCCGATCGGTCCTAACACCGTTCCGATCGCATCGACGAGCGGTTTTTCCGACTGCATGAGCACCTCTTGTTTTAACAATCCCATCACGAGCACGCTAATGCCGACGTAAATCGCTAAGGCGATAAATAAACCGACAATGGTCGCGCGTTTCACATCGCTTTGTTTGCGCGCGCGCGAAGCAAAGACGATCGCCGATTCAATACCGATAAACGCCCAAAGCGTGCTTAATGCGACGTTGTTAATTTGCGAAAGAAGACCGAGCGTATGCCCTGCTTCATCGTAACGCGGAGCAACAAACGGTTGGATATAGCTTTTTTCAAAGGCGAACAATCCGATCACAATGAATAAGAAAAAGCCGAGCACTTTCGTTGCTGTTGCGACGAAATTTAATTTTCCAGCGTTTTCGGCTCCTTGTAAAATAATCGCATGCATCACCCATAAAAGTGCCGTACAAACGAGAAACGTCAGTAAATTTCCAAGTTTTAACGTCAATGAACCAGCGGAAAAGACGACATGTTCGCTCGTTAAAACAGGGAAAAACGTTGATAAGTAACTAGCAAACGTCGTAATGATGGCGACGTTTCCAGCAACGTTTCCGATCCAATAACCCCAAGATGACATAAAGCCGGATAAAATCGACGCATTTGAGCCTTTTGGAAACAGCTCTTTCGCATAAATTTGCGGTCCGCCATTTAATTCTGGTTTTCGAATCGCTAAGTTACCAAAAATAATCGCAATCATTAACACCCCAGCACCCGTCAACAGCCATCCGAGCAACACGCCAGCAGGGCTTGCGGCTTCCGCAAGCGAACGAGGAAGCATAAAAATACCAGATCCGACCATGTTACCGACAACGAGCGCTGTCAATACCCAAAAGCCGAGTTTTTGTTGTTTCATGTTTTTCATCCTTTCGTTCATAAAATATACGGTGCATACGGTAGAGCGCTGTTGTCGTGCACTTTTTCAAATAAAAAAGTGCACCCTAAGTTTTCAACGGGTGCACAATATATGACACATCCGCATCAAACTTAAGATCGATAGCTCTCCACCGCATGCGCGATGACAGTCCTGCACCTATTCGGCAACAGACCCAGCTTATAGCGCCAGAGCACGCTATAAACTTCGGCGACAAATCCTTTCATCTCACTTCCTCGACGTCTCTGCGCCTCCATGAAACTACTATTATTTGCCGCGACCTCTATCTCATCTTAGTTGACGAGAAAGATTTCGTATGAAATTGACGTTACTATCGTACAAAAATCTTTTCGTTTCGTCAATGAAAAATTTTTCGCACATATGTACAAGAAGGAAATGGAACGTATATAATTAAAGTGAGTACTCACTCACTTTAATGAAAGCGAGGGAACATGATGGCGATTCAATTGCAACGCGTAAGTAAACAGTTTCATAAAAAAGAAGTCATTCATGACGTGTCACTAGAAGTAAATGAAGGAGAAATTTTCGGCATCCTCGGTCCATCTGGGGCGGGGAAAACGACGCTCGTCAAAATGATCGCAGGCATCGATATGGCGACAGAAGGGACGATTCATGTACTCGGTGCGCGCATGCCGAATTTGCAAACGATGGCGCGCCTCGGATTTATGGCACAATCCGATGCGCTATACGGGGAGTTAACGGCACTTGAAAATTTAGACTTTTTCGCCTCGATTTATGGACTAAAAGGGAAGAAGAAAAAAGAGCGCATCGAAGAAGTGTTGCAGCTTGTCAATTTAACGGACGATAGGAAAAAAGCGGTTCATCAATATTCTGGCGGAATGAAACGCCGTCTTTCGCTAGCGGCCGCGCTTCTTCATGAACCGGAAGTACTAATTTTAGACGAGCCGACCGTCGGGATCGATCCGCTTCTTCGGCAAGCGATTTGGGAAGAACTTGAACGCATTCGTCAACGCGGCACGACGATCGTTGTGACGACGCACGTCATGGATGAAGCAGAAAAATGTATGCGGTTGGCGATGATTCGCGATGGACGGTTGATTGCCGTCGGCAGTCCAGACGAATTAAAGAAACAAACAGGCACAACGACGTTAGAACGAGCATTTTTACATTTTGGGGGGGCATATGCATGAGAATTCAAGCGATTGTCGTTCGCATTATTCGTCAGTTTTTTCGCGATAAACGAACGGTTGCGTTAATGATTGTTGCACCGATGTTTGTATTGTTTTTAATGGACTTAGTGTTTAACGGAGAACAATATGAACCGCATATCGCGGTTGATGCAAACGTGCCACAGCCGTTGCAAGACGCATTAAAACAAGCAGATGCGCATGTGACGACGATGACAAAAGCGAAGGCGATGGACGAACTAGATGAGCAACAAATTGACGCGTTCATTGAAATGAAGGAAACCGCTTTCCGTCTGACGCTTGAAGGAAGCGATCCATCTATCAGCAAAACGGTGCTGCTCATGACGGTGCAAAAAGCAGCACAAAAGCTTATGCCGCCGACGAAACAACCATTTGCGATCGACACGGTATATATGCACGGCTCAGAAAACATGGCGTTATTTGACAATTTCGGTCCGGTATTAATCGGCTTTTTCATTTTCTTTTTCGTCTTTTTAATTGCAGGGGTGTCGTTTTTGCGCGAGCGGACGAGCGGCACGCTTGAGCGTTTGTTAGCGACGCCGTTAAAACGATGGGAAATTGTGATCGGTTACGTCATCGGCTTTGGCATATTTACGACGATTCAAGCAAGCCTGATTTCTTTGTTTGCGATTCACGTCTTAGACATGATGATGGAAGGGTCGTTTTCGTATGTGCTGCTCATTACGTTTTTATTGGCGATGACGGCGCTCACGTTAGGAACGTTATTATCGGCATTTGCGAACAACGAATTGCAAATGATTCAATTTATTCCGCTCGTCGTCGTTCCACAAGTTTTTTTCTCAGGGCTATTTCATTTAGAAACGATGGAGCCGTGGCTTCGTTCTGTTAGCTTCGCCATGCCGTTATATTACGGGGCAGATGCGTTAAGAGAAATTATGATTCGCGGAAAAGGGTTTGAAGCAATCGCCTTCGACGTATACGTTTTGATTAGTTTTTCTCTTTTATTTATGATATTAAATGTATTAGCATTAAAGAAATATCGAAAGTTGTGAGGGTATGATGGACGAACGGCAACAGTTGTTTCATTTATTAAACGTCGATGGACAACAGTTAAGCGAAAAACAAATCAATATTTTACAAGCGGCCATTGACATGTTTGCAGAAAAAGGATACGCCGCGACGTCGACGAGCGAAATTGCGAAGCGGGCAGGGGTAGCGGAAGGAACGATTTTTCGTCATTATAAAACGAAAAAAGATTTGTTGTTGGCGATCGTTAAACCGACGTTATTTCAATCGGTTGCGCCGTTTTTAGCGAAAAAGTTTGTGAAAGACGTATTTGAAAACGAATATGAACATTATGAGCAGTTTGTGCGCGCCGTTTTTCAAAATCGGTATGAATTTGTGAAAACGTATTTGCCTGCGATTCGTATATTATGGCAGGAAATGTCATTTCACGATGACATTAAAGCGCAGTTTCAAACAATTTTTATCAATCATGTGTACGAAAAGTTTAAACAAATTGTCGAGCATTTTCAACAAAAAGGGGAGCTTGTTCCACTTCCGCCGGAGACGATTATTCGCTTGACGATTACGACAATCGCAGGGTTTTTATTCACTCGTTTTCTTCTCATGCCCGACGGTCCGTGGGATGATGAACAGGAGATGGAGCGGACGATTCAGTTTTTGATGAATGGACTAAAAGCCTAATCCATGTGCGGATTAGGCTTTTTCATGTTTCACAACGATGCGATCGTCTTCTACATCAATGTGGATTGTACGAACATGTTCTTCATCAAGCAACACGTCGGCAATTTGGTCTTCGACATGTTCTTGCATGACGCGGCGGAGTGGACGAGCGCCAAATGTCGGATGATAACCAAGGTCAGCTAATTTTTCTTTCGCTTTGTCGCTCATTGTAACGGTTATCTGTTGTTCAGAAAGCGTGCGTTGCAATTCAGCGAACATGAGGTCAACGATTTGCAACATGTGCGCTTTTTCAAGCGGTTTAAATTCGATAATGGCATCGAGACGGTTTAAAAATTCCGGTTTGAAGTATAGGCTGAGACGTTGAAGCAAGTCGCCTTCGACATTCGTCCCTGCGTTTGATGTCATAATGATGACTGTATCTTTAAAGCTGACGGTACGACCTTGGCTATCTGTTAAACGACCGTCTTCTAAAATTTGCAAGAACATATGTTGCACGTCTGGATGCGCTTTTTCCATTTCATCAAGCAAGATGATGCTGTAAGGGTTGCGGCGCACTTTTTCCGTTAATTGACCGGCTTCTTCATGGCCAATGTAGCCAGGAGGTGCACCGATGAGTTTGGCGACCGCATGTTTTTCCATATATTCGCTCATGTCTAAGCGAATCATCGCATCTTTAGAGCCGAACAATTGTTCAGCAAGCGTCTTCGACAATTCTGTTTTACCGACGCCAGTCGGACCGACGAATAAGAACGAACCGATCGGACGGTTTTTCGCTTTTAAGCCAGCGCGGCTTCTGCGAATCGCTTTTGCGATTTTTTTCACGGCTTCTTCTTGACCGATGACTTTTTTCGCTAAGTTTTCTTCTAAATGTTTCATTTTTGCTTGTTCATCAGCTTGTAGTTTGCCGACTGGGATGCCTGTTTTTTCTTCAATGATTTGTTGAATGTGCATGACGTCTACTACCGGTTGCTCAGCTTGTCCGTTTTGTTGTAATTGTTTTTCAAGTTGCAATTCTTCGGTGCGCAATTTGGCAGCGAGTTCGTAATTTTCTTCTTGCGCCGCTTTTTCTTTTTCTTTTCTTAATTGTTCGAGACGTTGTTCGATGGCTTCTTTATTTGTCGGTGTCGCTTTTAAGCTCACTTTTGAACCCGCTTCGTCTAACAAGTCAATCGCTTTATCAGGAAGGAAGCGGTCTTGAATGTAGCGATGCGACAAAGTGACGCATGCGTGAATCGCTTCATCTGTATATTTGACTTGATGGAATTGTTCATATTTTGGCTGAATGCCTTTTAAAATATCAATCGCTTGTTCGATTGTCGGTTCGTGAACGATGACCGGTTGGAAGCGACGTTCAAGCGCAGCGTCTTTTTCGATTTGACGATATTCTTTTAACGTTGTTGCGCCGATGATTTGCAATTCTCCGCGGGCAAGCGTCGGTTTTAATATGTTGCTTGCGTCCATTGAGCCTTCTGCCGATCCGGCACCGACAAGTAAATGAATTTCATCGATGAATAAAATGACGTTTTTCCGTTGCTGTAATTCAGCAATTAATTGTTTCATTCGCTCTTCAAATTGACCGCGAATGCCTGTGTTTGCGACTAAGGAAGCGACATCGAGCACGTACACTTCTTTGTTTAATAGTTTCGATGGAACAGATCCTTCAACGATTTTAAGCGCTAATCCTTCGACGATCGCCGTTTTACCAACGCCCGGTTCACCGATTAACACCGGATTGTTTTTATTGCGACGATTTAAAATTTCAATGACGCGTTCAATTTCTTTATCGCGTCCGATGACAGGATCGATTAGTCCTGCTTTCGCTAATTGCGTTAAGTTGCGACCGAATTGGTCAAGCAATCCGTTTCGTTTCGGTTGTTGTTCTTGTTGTTGGGCGTGGGAAACTGTTCGTTCAGCAAGCGGTGCGAAGAAGTCGGAGAACAATTGATCAAAACGATCGAAGTGGAATCCTGCTGGCACTTTTAATTGTTGTTTTTGTTTTTCATAGCACGCCTCGCAAAGGTGTAATTGTTGTTTGTCGTTGTTTACTTGCACATGTAAAAAGATGTTTGCTTCATTTTGTTTACATACTTGGCACATCATAGGCACCAACCTCCTTTTTGACTTTGACTATATTTGACCTTTCTGACTTTATTATAATTTGACCTTTTTTGACTTTCAAGACCTTTTTTAAAAAAAAATAAAAATTTTTTTCGTGACGAAAAAAAACTGCCGCGATGGGCAGTTATAAAAGCTTCGTCAGTTTGTCTGTAATTTTGACCATATGTTGTTGTACTTGGTGAAGTTCGTCGATTGCTTCGGCGCTATCGTTTATTTTTTCCGCCACTTCTTGAAGCATATGAACCATCTCTAACACTGAGTTTGTAATATGATTCAGCTGTTCGGAAATATCTTCGGCGGAATGTTTGCTTTTTTCTGCCATTTTGCGTACTTCTTCTGCGACGATCGCAAAGCCACGTCCGTGTTCGCCAGCGCGAGCCGCTTCGATAGCGGCGTTTAATCCGAGCAAATTCGATTGCATCGCGATGTCTTTCACGAACGAAATGACGCCTTGAATTTCTTCTGTGCTTTTGCTTACTTTTTCCGCTTTTTCACTCAACTGTTTCACGTGATTGTTGATTAAGCGCGCCGTTTGTTGAATATCGCTCGTGCTCGCGTTCATTTCTTCAAGTAAACTAGCAAACTCTTCATTTAACGTCTGTTGCCGGTCGGTGACATCGGTGGCGATTTTAAAAACCGCTTGCAATTGCCCTTGTTCGTCTAACACCGGAGTATAGAGCGCTTCTAGCCATATATGTTTGCCGTGTCGGGTGACGCGTTGCACCGTGCCGTAAAACGGCTGTTTGTTTTTTAGGCGATTCCAAAATTGTGTATACTCGTAGCTGTTTGCGTATTCTGGAAGGCAAAATTGACGGTGGGATAAACCGAGCAATTGTTGCTCCGTGTAGCCCATCGCTTGAAGAAATACATCGTTTGCCCATAATACTGTTGTATCTGGGCGAAATAAAATCATCGCAAATGAGTGGCACATCGATTCAAATACGCGCTCTAAATCGAGCGGAATCGTATGTAACTTCATGTCATCCCTCCTAAACATATGATAGATCTATTGTACTATGATTCATCATATAACGGCAATTGAACGTACACAGTCGTTCCTTTTCCTTGTTCGCTTTCAAAGCGAATTGATCCGCCGTGTAGTTTTACAATTTGCTTGACGATCGCAATGCCAAGACCTGTGCCGCCATGTTCGCGCGAGCGGGAGCGGTCGGTTCGGAAAAATCGTTCGCCTAATCGTTCGATGTCTTGTTTCGACATTCCTTGTCCCGAATCGGAAATGACGAGCTCGCACATCGGATGTTTGTTTACGGTACATAACGACATGTTGCCGCCAGAAGGGGTGTAGCGCAATGCATTATCAAGCAAGTTTTGCAACACTTGTTCGATGCGATCGGGGTCGCCATCGACGACTAAGTCATGGTCGACATCGAGGGAAAGGTGAATGCGTTTTTCTTGTAAAAGCGGCTCGTATTTTTCCATCGTTTCTTCGATGAGCTGTGCGATCGAAAACGGGGTGCGCACGAGCGGATATGTGCCTTCTAATTGTGCCAAATCAAGCAAATCGCGCACGAGACGTTGCATGCGGCTCGCCTCGCGGTGAATGAGCTTCATATATTTTTTTTGTTGTTCTTCGTCTTTCACTACCCCGTCTAATAACGCTTCGCTATATCCTTTCACATAGCTTAACGGCGTGCGCAATTCGTGGGAAACGTTCGCTAAAAATTCTTTTTTTCGCTCATCTTCTTTGGCGAGCGCATGCGCCATTTGATTGAACGCCTTCGCTAATTGTCCGATTTCATCTTCCGTTTCGACATCCACATGGACAGAAAAATCGCCTTGTGAGACGCGATAGGCCGCTTGTTGCATATGTTGCAACGGTTTTGTGAAATGCATCGCAATTTTTCGTCCGACAAATACCGTAATGAATAAAAAAAGGCTACCGCCGATCATGACGAACGTTTGAATGCGCTCGAGCACATCTTCAATGGATGCAAGCGGAACGTACAAATATAAAATGCCCATGAGGCGATGTTCGTCTAATAGCGGAATGATGATGCCGACGATTTGGCGGTCAAACGTTTGTTCATATCCTTTTTTCGTTACCGTTTTCCCGGCAAGCAGTTGTTGCCGTTCTGCTTCGCTAATGACGGAGTGATGATCGACTTCAAACGGCAAACAGGCGCTTAATTCACGCGGATTGTTGACGAGCACAATTTCTGTATCGGATATGTCATTGATAAAGGAAACGGTGTTGCGAAACGAGTCTGTCAGCGCACCGCCGTCATATTTTTCCGCAATGTTCATTCCTTCTTGCAATAAACGTTGTTCGACGTGTGAAATATAAATATTTTCATATATATACACAGCAACCGTATATAAAAGCAACACCGCAAGCACTAAAAAAGCGCTAATCGTGAGCCATAGTTTTTGTTGTAGAGAAAGAGAATTAAACCGTTTCATCAAATTTATATCCCACTCCCCATACCGTTTGGATGAGTTGCCCCGCTTCACCTAATTTAATGCGCAACGTTTTAATATGCGTATCGACCGTGCGCGTGCTGCCGACGTAATGAATGCCCCAAACGCGATCTAACAGCTGTTCACGCGTAAATACTTGACCGCGATGTTTTAAAAATAACACGAGCAATTCAAATTCTTTTAACGTTAATAGAACATGGTTTCCGTTGACCGTGACTTTTCGAGCTTTTTCATCGACAACGATCGGACCTGCTTCATATTGCGGAGTTGCCTCAGTCCCTTTCGTTCGTCGAAGTACAGCATGAACGCGCGCCACGACTTCATTCGGGCTAAACGGTTTTACGATGTAGTCGTCTGCGCCAATTTTCAGCCCATATACACGATCCCATTCATCGCTTCGTGCCGTTAAAAAAATGATCGGCACTTGCGAACGCTCGCGCACGTGCATGCAAAAACGGTAGCCGTCGAGTTTTGGCATCATAATATCAAGTAAAATTAAATCGACATGTCTTCGTCCGAATTGGGCAAGCCCTGCTTCGCCATCGTCCGCCTCGATGCACGTAAATCCTTCTGGCTCTAAATATAGGCGAAGTAGCTCGCGCATCTCTTTTTCATCGTCAATAATTAAAATCGTTGCCACGCTTATTCCCCCTTTGCATCACGAAAAAAGATATAAAACGGTCCATGTCCGACAGAAACGGTATTTGTTTGTTTGAACGTTTTTTCATCGACAAAAATTAATTCATTGCTGTCGTAACTTGCGATGACGAGATCGCTTTTCGCCTTTGTCATCGCAAACGGATTGGCGCCAACATCAAGCGAGCGCATCATACGTTTTGTTTTTGGTTCAAATGCATACAACATATTCGATCCGTGACAAAGAGCGTATATCGCTTCGTTTGTTTGAACGAATTGAATCGGCATCGTTTCTGCTCTTACACGTGTGAGCAACCGTCCGTCGACAAGTGAATGAACGTACACTTCTTGTTGAATCGTTGCTCCGCTACCATGCCCGCCGACCCATAGTTCATTCGTTTCGGGAACGACGAAGCCGCTGACGGCGGAATCGAGCGTATCGACCGTTCGTGTCACTCGTTTTGTCGTTTGATCAATAAATGAAATCGCACCGTTTTTAAAATGAATAACGATCCATTGGCGATGTTTATCGTCTTCTACGATTGAAAAAGGGGACAGCGGAGTGGTGATCACTTTTTTCACTTTTCCATCAAACGTCATGATTGACACCGTTCCTTTTTTTTCGTTGACGACGAGCAAGTGACGTTCGGTGACAAGTACATCCGTTATCCCTTTTTCAACGTTCCATCGTCTCGTTTCTGTTCCGGTTGATAACGTATAGGCGATCATTTCGTCCATGTCTTGTCCGAATAAAACGATCGTATCTCCGTCCGGAAGAAGTGCTGCTTTTGTGATTGGTTTTTTCATTTGCCATGTTGTCATGACTTGTTTCGTGTTATAATCAATAAATGACAAGCTTTGTTCTTTTATATTTACGACGCCAATGATCGCCTCGTCCCGTTTGATCGGGGGGTACGTTTGTGAGGTGCAGCTCGTTAATAACATCACGATCATCAGCCAAAGAAAGAAACGAACTTGCATTGTACGAGTCCTCCATCGCGTTTTAATACTATTGTAGCAAATAGTTGTGAATATTTTGTGAAACTATTGTAACATGGAAGGGGATAAACATGAAAAAATGGTTGTTGTTGTTTTCGTTCGTTTTGCTTGTTGTCGCCGGTTGTGCGAGCAAGGCGGAAGAAGAAGAGTTGGCGTATTTAGACGTCAACATGGCGGTGGAAGAAAAGCTTCCGGCTAATCAAGAAGTCGAACTCGCTTGTTTTGTGACATATGGCGATGAAAAAGTAACGGATGCATCAGAAGTGAAATTTGAAGTATGGAAACATGGCACAGAAGACCGACAAATGATTGAAGGAAAACATGTCGGCGACGGAAAATATGTCGCGCGCTATACGTTTGCAACGAAAGGAACGTATGCGGTTGTGGCGCATGTGACGGCGAAAAATATGCATAATATGCCAAAAATCGATGTAGTGGTAGAATAAACGGCGGAAAATATTCGCCGTTTTTTTTTCATATATATAGAAAAAATGGACGAGTGGGGGAGAGCGTATGTGGATGCGGGCGGTTCAAATTGCGTTTGTGTATGTCGGAACGGTTGTTGGGGCTGGATTTGCGACCGGAAAAGAAATTGTGCAATTTTTTACGCAATACGGTGCAATTGGGTTTGTGACTATTGCGACAAGCGGGGGGCTATTTATTTTTTTCGGAACGCGTTTAATGATGATGGCCGCTCGGCTTCATGCCCGTTCATATGAACAGTTGAATGCGTATTTGTTTGGGAAATTCGGTTTTCTCGTCAATCTCTTTATGTTTGTTGTGTTATTTAGCGTGACATCGGTCATGTTGTCAGGGGCGGGGGCGGTGTTTGAAGAACAGCTTCATATGCCGGCATATGTTGGGCTTGTGCTCACGATCATTCTCGCCTTTGTGACGATGTTATTTGGTTTAAACGGTATTTTAAGCGTCAATATGATTGTCGTGCCGATGATGGTGATATTTAGTTTAAGTATTGCGATAATGAACGGAAGCGACGTCGTATGGACGAAGCCACCGCTTGCTGCTTTTTTTTCTCCGTTTGCGTATGTGGCGTTTAATTTAGCGATGGCGCAAGTCGTTCTCGTTCCGCTTGCAACGGAAGTAAAAGATGAACAGACGATCCGTCTCGGTGGTTGGCTCGGTGGCATGTTGCTTATGTTTATTTTATTTAGCAGTCATGTTGCTCTTTCATTGTTGCCGCAATTGTCCTCTTACAGCATTCCGATGGCGGAAGTAGTGAAACGTTCGCTTGCTTCGTTTTACTCGTTATACGTCGTGATTATTTATGGGGAAATTTTCACCTCGTTTATTGCAGGGGTGTTCGGCTTGCATCGGAAATTGGCGCTTTTTTTTCAGCAGCCGACATTTATCCTTATTGTGCTTTTGCTAGCGATGTATGCGTTTAGCTTAATCGGATATCATGCGCTTCTTACTTTTTTATATCCTTTGTTTGGATATATGAGCATTATTTTTATTTTCTTGCTTTTCTATCGAAAAATGCCTAGCTAGAAAAAAAGAAGTGTAGTACATTGAATGTAAAGGGGAGGTGAAGTGATGCGGCAAACGGTCATGGCAATGTTCGTTTTACTTCTTTTCTTTACGCTCGAAACGTTTCACATCATTCAATGGTACGATGCAAGCGTATGGGCGCTTATTGTTTTTTCTTTTGGACTTATCGTTCATATATATGTGTTTAAGCGCGGTGTACGTGAGCATGACGCATTTCTTTTATTGCCAGCAGCCATTGCGTTATGGATGGGAGTTTTTTCGTTCTTTTGGCTTCATGCCGAAACGATGTACGTATTGGCGTTTACGATCGGTTTATTTGAGTGGTGGCTGTTTAGCAAGGAACAGTGGCTGGAAACACCGCTTCTCGTTTGTTTCGGATGTAGCGTTGTCGCGAGCTTAGAGGCAGGAGAGATGCTTTTGTTTCTTTTTATTTTAACGATCGGTGTCGGGGCATATGCATATCGTACAAAAAGCGAGCGAGCCAATGCACTTTAGGCTCGCTTTTTCACTTCACGCCAAACCGATGTAAAATTTGTTTTAGTTGATACACTTCCTCCGCTAGCACTGCCGCTTCTTTTGCGAGTTGATGGACGCTCATCGCTTGTTGTTCCAGCCCGCTTGCCGTTTCGTGAACGACTTTTGTAAAGTCGTTGGCGATCGTATAAATATCTGTAATCGCTTCGTGTAGTTCGTTTCCTTCTTTTGTCGTTTGTTGCATGAGCGTTCGGTTTCGTTGACTTAACGCATTTAGCTCATGTGACATCGTTTGAAAATACGCAATACTGTCGGTCAGTTTTGTTAAGGAGGTGGTCGTTTCGTCGATCGTATTTGCTTGTTTCGTGACCGCATGTGCGACGCTTGATAGTTGATTATACGTATTCGCAAGCGATGATAAAATTTCATGCGCGAAAGCGTTCGTATGTTCCGCAAGTTTCCGCACTTCTGAGGCGACGACGGCAAATCCTTTTCCAGCTTCTCCTGCTCGTGCCGCTTCAATGGAAGCATTTAACGCCAACATGTTCGTTTGTTCCGCAATCGCCGTAATGGCGGACACTTTTTGGATGAGCGCATCGGCTTCTTTCGCGACCGTTTGAATTTGTTTTGCGGTGTCGTTCATTTGTTGTTTTGTGTCGTTCATTTGTTGTTCGATAGCTTGCATATACGTATATCCTGTTTGGGCAGATTGAAATGTCGTTTGCGCCCGTTCGACGACTTGTTCAATATCTGTTTGGACGGTGCGCATGTAATCAAGCATCGTTTGAATGCGCTGTTTCGCTTCATCGACAAACGTCGTTTGTTTTTGCGCCCCTTCACGAAACGTTTCCATCGTTGCGGACACTTCATCAAACGCCTCCGCAATTCGCTTCGCTTCTTCTTTTTGTTCGTGGCTCACTTGTTCGACGGAGGAAGTTGCCTTTGCGATTTGTTGTAAAATCATGCGCAAACCGAGAATGACTTTGTTTATTTCATAGCCAATTTGATGAAAAGCGTTGCGCTTTCCGACCGTTTTCACTTCGGTATGAAGCTGTCCGGATGAGACGGCACGAGTGACGTGATACCACGCGTGCAGGCGGTTCATGATCGTACGGTAAAATGAAAAAGAAACGAGAAAGCTGATGAAGCCGGTGACGCCCGTCAGAAGCAACGTTTGTTTGACCGATAGCTGCATTATAAACGCAACAATAAAAAGAGCGATGACTGGCAAGAAGACGATCGTGCTAAACCACATTTCTATATATGGCTGATGGATCAGACGTCCCATGCGCAAATTAAAGCGCTTTCCATTTTGTTCGAAAAGCGGACAGGCCGCATCAATGAGCACTTCGCCCGTATTTCGTTTATACAGTTGCAACAGTGGAGCAGTTGTCGTTGCCGCTTTTTTTCCTACTTCGTCGTCAAACACCATCCCTTCACGCAAACGGTTTGTATGCACAACACCTTTTCCGTCTTCATCGACGATGACGAAATATTCATCGCGTTCAAGATGGCGGTCTAATACGTCGCGCAACGAATTGAGCTGTTGAGCGAGCGCTTGGTCTAATCGCATCGTTCGTTGTACTTCTTTCGCTACTCGTTGTACTTTTTGCAGTGCTTTTTTTGCTTGTTTCGATTGTAACAATGTTCTCTCCCCCTTTTCCCCTTATTTCAAATATACACAATTTTCAAACAACGAAAAAGTCATAAAAAAGAAAAATGAACAAATGATAAAAAGGGAGGTGAGACGAATGACCCAATCGAAAAGACAAAAAGAGCGACAATGGACCGTTCGGAAACAAGCGCAAAACGAACCGCACGGGAAAGTGAAGTCGTTTGAACAACTAGCAAAAGAAGAAAAATAAATGGAAAAGGCTGTCCCAAAGAAGTTTGTGACAGCCTTTTGCCTCGTTATCTTGCTTTTAACGCACGAATTTCGTTTTCATGTACAAGTGACCGAACAGCGAGCGACTGGATAGCGAGCTCGTGTCGCGCTTGGGTCGCGATGACATCATCTAGCTTTTGGGACATTTCAGCGAGGTTTTGCTTGATCGTTGATATTTCATTTACTGCTTCTAATGTTTCTAACACGGCTTGTTTAATGAGAGGAATGTCTGCGACGTCATCTTTAGTGGCCATGCGTTGCTCGATGCTTACGATGTCATCTTTAGTGGCCATGCGTTGCTCGATGCTTACGATGTCATCTTTAGTGGCCATGCGTTGCTCGATGCTTACGATGTCATCTTTAGTAGCCATGCGCTGCTCGATGCTTGCGATGTCATCTTTAGTAGCCATGCGCTGCTCGATGCTTGCGATATCGTCTTTTGTGGCCATGCGTTGCTCAATGCTTACGATATCGTCTTTTGTCGCCATCGTTTGCTCGATGTGTTCGATACGCTTGTCCATGGCAGCGATATCGTCTTTTGTGGCCATGTGTTCGCGCAACAATGCAAGCTCATCGAAAATACGTTTGAGCATATCGTCCATGTTTACTCACCTCCCCCGACAAAATTATATCATCGCATAAAAAAGAAAGCGATAAAAAAGATGCCTCAAATTATGAGGCACCCGAATATTTAATAGTTTAAATCAATGCGAATTCCTTTGACGCTATATAAAATATTTTCAGCGATATTTGTCACATGGTCGCCAGCGCGCTCTAAGTTGCGCGTGATGAACGACAATTGTGTAATTTGATTTGTAAACTCTGGTTTTTCGCTCATTAAGTCAATTAATTCTTGAATAATTTTTCCTTGCAACTCATCTACTCGATCGTCTTCAAGTGCGATCCGTTTCGCTTCTTCAACGTCATCGTTATGGAACGCATGAAGCGCATGGTCTAACATTTCATTGACGATTGCCGCCATTTCAGGAATGTGGACGATCGGTTTCACATGCGGTTCTGTGCCGATAAATTTGACTGATTTTGCGATATTGACCGCAATGTCACCAATGCGCTCGACATCAGACGAAATTTTAAGCGCAACGATTAACCGACGTAAATCAGATGCGACCGGTTGTTGTTTTAAAATCGTCATAATTGCCAGCTCGTTAATTTCGCGCTCAAGTTCGTTAATTTTTTTATCGTTTTCGATAATGTCATCTGCTTTCGCGATATTTTGCGTTTTTAACGCTTCAATCGATTCATGTAGCGCTTGTTGGGAAGCAGATACCATCGTCATTAATTTTTCGCGCAGTTGTTGAAGCGCCGCATCAAAAGTTGAACGTTTTGTCATGTTGAATCACCTAACTTTTTTTGTTGTTATTATATCCTGAAAACAGTTCACAAATAAAGCATAATTTTTTATAGAATGAATATATGTTTTATGGTATATTGTTAGGCGTACAATTGAAGAAGAATTCTACGCGGCTTGCGTAGGAGAGGTTCTAGAACACCCTCTATAAAAAAACTAGGGATCGCTATGTCCTTAGGGGGTATAGCGTTTTTGTTTTAGAACGCTCTTTCTTCTCATTATGTAAGAAAGGGGAGCGAAAGATGAAAAGAGAAAAAGCAGTCGTCGTTTTTAGTGGCGGCCAAGACAGTACAACATGTTTATTTTGGGCGAAAAAACATTTTGCGGAAGTCGAAGCGGTGACGTTTGATTACAACCAACGCCATCGGCTTGAAATTGACGTCGCTGCATCGATTGCGAAAGAGCTTGACGTGCCACATACGGTGCTTGATATGTCGCTATTACATCAGCTCGCACCAAATGCGCTAACAAGAAGCGATATAGCGATCGAACAAAAAGAAGGACAATTGCCGTCCACGTTTGTCGATGGGCGCAATTTATTGTTTTTATCGTTTGCGGCGGTGCTTGCGAAACAAAAAGGGGCGCGTCATCTCGTGACGGGCGTATGTGAAACAGACTTTAGTGGCTATCCGGATTGCCGTGACGTATTTATTAAATCGTTAAATGTGACGCTTAATTTAGCGATGGATTACGACTTTGTCATTCATACGCCGCTCATGTGGTTAAATAAAGCGGAAACGTGGAAGCTTGCTGATGAGCTGGATGCGCTTGAGTTCGTGCGCACGAAAACGCTCACATGCTACAACGGCATCATCGCTGACGGTTGTGGCGAATGTCCAGCGTGCGTGTTGCGTAAACGAGGTCTTGATCAATATATGAGTGAAAAGAAAGGGGCGCATGTGCAATGATCCAACAAATTTATCCGCAAGTCATTCACCCGTTTCGCTATGAATTAAATAAAGATATGCAAATTGCGGCAGCGCACTTTATTCCGCATGAAGCAGCCGGCCAATGTGCGAATATGCACGGACATACGTATTTTATCAACATTACTGTTGCAGGTGACGAGCTTGATGATTCAGGCTTTTTAATTAACTTTCAACAGTTAAAAAAACTTGTGCACAACCGTTTTGATCATACAGTTATGAACGACCATAAAGACGTATTTAGCGATACAGCGGCTGAACATTTTCCAACGACAGAAGTGGTAGCGCGAAAAATTGCAGAAATCGTTCAGGAACATTTAGACACGTTGCCGAATAAACCGACATGCGTTCAAGTGTTTGTGCGGGAGTCCCCGACAAGCTACGTCGTATATCGTCCGAAAGCAGGGAAACAATAATGGAGCGCATTCCGGTCATTGAAATTTTCGGCCCGACGATTCAAGGCGAAGGCATGGTCATCGGGCAAAAAACGATGTTTGTCCGCACAGCAGGATGCGACTATCGTTGCCGTTGGTGCGATTCGTCGTTTACGTGGGACGGTTCAGCGAAAGATGAAATAAAACAAATGACGGCTGAAGACATTTGGCAACAACTGAAACAACTTGGCGGGGATCGGTTTAACCACGTGACCATTTCAGGCGGCAATCCTGCGCTGCTCAAAAGTTTGCATGCGCTCATTTCTTTACTGAAACAACATCGAATGCGCATCGGCTTAGAGACGCAAGGAAGCGTATGGCAAGACTGGTTTTACGATATCGATGATTTCACGATTTCACCAAAGCCGCCGAGTTCAAGCATGGAAACAAACTTTGCGATGCTTGATACAATCATGGACCGATTAGCGAGCCATCGCGGACAAGTGAGTATAAAAGTCGTCGTATTTAACGATGAAGATTTTGCTTATGCCAAACATGTGCATCAACGCTACCCAACCGTTCCGTTTTACGTTCAAGTCGGCAACGATGAGCTACAGGAAGCAGACGACGTTACGCTTCGCTTAAAATTATTACAAAAACTTGAATGGCTCGTCGAACAAGTTGTGCAATCAAGCGAAATGAACGACGTTCGCGTCTTGCCCCAACTACACACGTTATTATGGGGCAATCGTCGCGGCGTATAACTAAAGGAGGAGAAAGCGATGAGAAAAGATGAAGAACTACAAGGAGTTACGCTTCTTGGAAACCAAGGAACGAAATATGTATTTGAATACAGCCCAGACATTCTTGAAGTGTTTGATAACAAACATCCCGATCGCGACTACTTTGTAAAATTTAACTGTCCGGAGTTTACGAGCTTGTGTCAATGAGGGCACACTTCAGTGGTGACACTGTCGGCTAAACCTTGTGAATTCAGGGGAAGAGAAAAAGGGTGGAAATTATCTGAATTTTTATGTACAATACAAGCATAGGAATATGTGTTCGTGAAAGGGTGTTTGTATTGTACGGTACACCTTGGAGAGATAAGGGATGGTTTACTGAGCAGTTTATTTACATTGGGAAAAGTATTCATGAGTTGTCCATTGAATTAGGTATGGATTGGTCTAGTCTTGAAAGGTGGAGGCAGATTCACGGGTTACCTAGGCACTCGGAAAGAGAAAGGATTATTGCGGAGTACGGATTAGATGTTTTTGAAAACATAGTGAAGAGGAAAAAGGAAAGATATTCGATTTCTAATAAAAGAAAAGCAGAGATTATGTATAAAGGGAAAAGTTATGAGGATATTTATGGTAAAGAGAAGGCTCAAGAAATAAAAAATAAAATTTCTGCTTCAAATAAAAATGTGAAAAGATCAGAGGAATTTAAAGAAAATCTATCCAAAAAACAAAGAGGAAAAAATAATTCGAATTGGAAAGGTGGATTTTACAGTTCTCAGGTCTATAAACACATTGATCGTCTTAGTGTGAAAGAGTATGTTCTTGACACTTGGAATAGATATATCGTTATTGAAAAAGACTATACTTGTGAGTGCTGTGGAATCAGATCCATTACTTGTAATGGACATCATCTCCTATCTTTTACAAAAATTTTTGATGCTATTTGCTTTTATTTAGATAAACGTAATTGTTTAGACACACTGTCTGTCATTTCAGAAATGCATAAATTTCATAAAGAAAACTTTAGTAAAATTTACAAATGTTTGTGTTCTGCATGTCATCGCAATATCCATCGACAAGAGAATTATTATATGAGAATGCAAGAAGAGAATCGTCTTATCCATTTATTAGAACCCTATTTCTCCAACCCTGAGCCAAGCCTTAAAGAAGAAAGTGCGATGTATACAGCCTTTTTCTTTAAGGAAGGTGCAGAGACTATCGAAATCACTTTATCACGAAGCGAGTAAAAGTAGTGATAAAGGAAGAGAGTAGAGTACATCACGATGAAAATATCGTGGTGGAAGCGCAAGGGTTCTTATTCGATATCGCAGTCGAATAAGAATAAGATATAGTCCACCTGCTCTACAAAAAGCAGTTGCCAAAAACCGGACAACCAGATTTTGCAACAATTTACATTAGTTACATTCCTGATAAAAAATGTGTTGAAAGCAAGTCGCTGAAGTTATATTTATTTAGTTTCCGCAATCATGGTGATTTTCATGAAGATTGCGTCAATATTATTATGAACGATTTAATTCGCGTCATGGAGCCGCGCTACATTGAAGTGTGGGGGAAATTTACACCGCGCGGCGGCATTTCGATTGACCCGTATTGCAACTGGGGTCGCCCGGGAACGAAATACGAACAAATGGCGGAATATCGCTTATTAAACCACGATTTATATCCGGAAAAAGTAGATAATCGCTAAGAAGGCTGGCTCATGAAGTCAGCCTTAAAAAATTCATAAAAGAGAACTAGTTTTTTTTCGCAAACGGGTATATAATGACAAATTGTTACGAACCTTTTTTGTTTGGGGGGTCTTCATTTGAGACAGAGAACGGCTCTTGTGATCGGAGCAAGCGGATTAGTCGGAGGCGAGCTTCTCCAGCGGTTGCTTCGTTCGGAGCATTATGAACGAGTGACGGTGTTTGTTCGAAAACAAATGGCGTGCAAGCATGAAAAATTAAAACAAGTTGTCGTTGATTTTGACAAAATAGAACAATATGAAGAATATTTTCATGTCGACGATGTATTTAGTTGTTTAGGGACGACGATGAAAAAAGCAAAAACAAGACAACAATTTATTAAAGTGGATTACGAATATACGTTGCGGGCGGCAAAACTGGCGGAAAAATGTCACGTCAAAACGTTTTTATTCGTTTCTGCGATCGGGGCAGATCCGCATTCGATGTTTTTTTACAATCGCGTCAAAGGAGAGACGGAAGAAGCGTTGCAGCGGCTTACGATTCGCTCGTTGCACATTTTTCGCCCATCGTTATTAACAGGTGAGCGACAAGAATTTCGTCTCGGTGAAAAAACAGCGGAATGGCTTTGTCACGGTTTTTCGTTTGCGTTCGTCGGCAAATGGGAAAAATATAAACCGATCGCCGCAAAACAAGTGGCAGAAGCGATGTATTATGCTGCACTTTCAGAAAAAAAAGGGGTATACATTTACGAATGTAGCGAAATGAAAGGGCAATGTGAACAACAAAGAGGGCTGTCTCATCAACAATAAGCAGCCCTCTTTTCGTTACTCTACAATTTTGTAGTTTTTATGGTTGACGACTGTTCGTTCTTGCAAGTCGAGTTCTTTGTAGTTGTCCATATACGTTAAATCGACAATAACTGAATTTTCGTTTACTTTTTCAACAATTCCCCGCAACCCATTTTTAAATTCAATGATGTCGCCAATTTGCGCTTTTTTCATTGAAAATCCCCTTTACTTTTGAATTTTTAAACCTTTTTTCTATTTTGCATGATTTTTCCTCGTTCGTAAAGGGCATTTTCAACTATTTTTAACGCTGTGGCCCATACGGCATGTACGGCCACATTGGTCCTGGCATCATCTGTGGCATTTGTTGCGGCATTTGTGGCATTGGCATTGTTTGCGGCATCATTTGTTGATCTAGTCGGAAATCTTCATACATATTCCAGTCATTCATCGTTCATCTTCCTTTCTTTCATTTAGAATCCACCAACATTGTATGTGCATTTTCGATAGACGTGTGTCAATATAACAAAATTAGGCATTCACACATCGTATTGACATGTATCGTTCAGCACGTTAAAACAAAGAGGGAGGGATGAACGTGACTGAACAAGAAGCAAAGCAACTTCTTCAACAATTGCGCACGCGCGCCATTCCACATGTACTTGTGAAAAAGGAACATTTTTTAACGTTTCGTCATGTGCTCGTCCAACAAGAAGATTTTAAACATTTTCGCGGCGTTGCCCAGCGCGGTGGGGATGTCGTGTACTACTATATGGATGAGCCGCGCAGTTAACGTAACGTTTTAGCTTTTTGACGGCGGACATGCGCCATTGTTTTACGGCATTCACGCTTACGCCTTCTTCATGAGCGATTTGTTTTAATGTTTTTCCTTCGATCACATGACGAACAAGCCATATGCGCTCACGTGGCGTTAAATATTGCATCGCTTCTTCCCACATGATGTCGGCAAAAAAATCGACATTTTCTTTTAACACATATTCATCTGGCAACGGAACGTGTACGTTTCTCGTTTCTTTGCGCAGCTGTGACACGATGCGCCAGCGAATCATTTTGAATGCGAACGTACAAAAGGAACCTTTCGTTTCGTCGTATCGTTCATATGCTTCCCAAAGCGCAATGAAGCCAATTTGCATATATTCATCGACATGACGGCGAATGTGCAACTTGCGAATGATATAAGAAATGAGTGGGCGATATTCGGCAACGATTTTTTCAAATGACATATATATCCCTTCCTTGAAGGCGCGCCTTCAGTTATTCCGCGGTACATTTAGCCTAACAAAAACGCTTGCGCCAAGCGAAAGGGAAAACGGATAAAAATCGTCCGTTTATGTTCTGCATACACACCATTTGCCTAGAGGAAATACAAAAAATCGGACGAAAAACGAAGTGAAAATGAGCGGATTTGCTAAAAAATGTTTTGAACAATGGAAAAATTTTGTGATATGATAATAAAAAATGGAAAGGCATGAGTAAGAGATGAAAATTAGAAAAGCGACGATTGATGAACAATCATTACAACAAAATGTATACATTTATGAAAATAAAAAAGAACAATATATCGTTGTCGCGATTCCGTATTTGGAATGGTCCATTTATGTTAGCTATGATGATTTCGCTCATATCGAATCGCGTTTACAACAATCGCTTGCGAAAGTGTTAGAAGAAGAACATGTTTCGCCGCTTGCGATGAAGCTTGCACAATGGATGAGAGAAATGTAGGAAAGGTTTCGTTGCCAGATGAAATACGCCATTGTCATTTATGTGATTGTCAGCACCATTTGGATCGTATTGACTGATTTTTACGTAGAAAAGTTGCCGCTTCCACAACACATCATGCCATATGTTCAAACGTTTAAAGGCTTTATTTTTGTCATGTTGTCTGCTGTATTTATGTATATCGCTTTGAAAAAACATCGTGCCTTAAAACAGATGAGCGAAAGCGAACAAGAGCTGTTGACGCTCATTCATGCGATGCCTGATTTCGTCTCGTTTAAAGATGGACAAGGGCGTTGGCTCAGAGTAAACGAATTTGGTTTAAAGCTTTATGGGCTTGAGCATGTCGATTATAAAGGAAAAACAGATGCGGAACTGGCGGAATATACTCCTCATTTTCGCGAGGCGTTACTTTATTGCATCGATTCGGATGAAGAAGCGTGGCGGGCAAAAACGGTGACGCGTGCGGAAGAATCGTTTCCGATGCCAAACGGTGAAATGAAAACGTTTGACGTCATTAAAGTGCCGCTATTTTACGAAAACGGAAAACGAAAAGGGCTTGTCGTCATCGGTCGCGACATTACGCAACAAAAAGTTGCTGAGCAGCTGTTGTTGAAAAAAGAAAAACTATCGGTCATCGGCGAGTTAGCGGCAGGCATCGCCCACGAAATTCGCAATCCGCTCACGTCCATTAAAGGCTTTTTACAAATGATGAAAGAAACGAAAGAAGTAGATGAACGTTTCGTGCAAATTATGTTAGATGAAATTGAGCGCGTCAATCAAATCGTGAGCCAACTTCTCGTGCTAGCGAAACCGCAAATGAAATCGTATAAGCCGCTCGCTTTACACGACGTTGTTGACTACGTTGTCGGATTGTTTACGTACGAAGCGATTTTGCAAAATGTACAAATGAAATACGAACCGCACACATCGGCAACCGTACACGGCGACAAAAACGAGCTCATCCAAGTGTTTGTCAACGTCGTAAAAAACGCCTTAGAAGCGATGCCAAAAGGGGGAACGCTTACAATTTCTACGAAAGAAGAAGATGACCGCGTCCATATTATCATCGAAGATACAGGAAAAGGCATTGAACAAGAGCATTTAAAACGAATTGGCGAACCGTTTTATACGTTAAAAGAAAAAGGAATGGGACTTGGTTTAACGACGAGCATGAAAATGATTCATGAACATAAAGGCACGATGCAAATCGAAAGCAAAGTCGGCAAAGGAACGCGGGTTCACATCATATTGCCAACATATAAAAATGACCCGTCTTAAAACGGGTCATTTTTATCACTCTACCCATGTCGTGACTTCATCTACTGGTAAACGGAGAGACGGATGGGCTGGCGCGCTCGCTTTACCGATTGTAATAAGCATCACCGGAATGTATCGGTCTGAAATGTGAAATTCTTTCATGAATGCTTGTGGATCAAAGCCGCCGATGGCGCACGTATCAAACCCTTCTGCTTTTGCGGCAAGCATGAGTTGCATCGCTGCTAACGAAGCGTTCGTGAACGCAGCATCGCGCGCATATTGTGCGTTTGTATATGCTTGTTCAATTTGTTTGGCGAGCGTCTCTTTCACTTCTTTTGTCATTTTTCCTTGTGCGACAAGCGGATCATATACGGCATCTGTTTTTTTATTCGCTTGTAAATCGCCAAGCACCGCAACGACCGCGGATGCATCAACAATTTGTTGTTGATTGTAAGCGATCGGAAGAAGCTTTTGTTGCGCTTCTTTTCCATAGATGACGACGAAATGCCAATGTTGCAAGTTCCAAGCGGAAGGCGCTTTTGTCGCTAATTGTAAAATTTTTGTCAGTTGTTCTTTCGAAATCGAAGCATTCGGATCGTATTTCCGAATCGATTGACGTTGTTCCATAATTGAAATCATATATATCCTCCTTGAACATACAAAAATAACATTACTCACTTTTTGTTAGTTACGATAAATATATTAATTTAGTTACAATAAGTTTGTCAAATTTCATGCATAGGGTGATCATCCATGGAACATTCACATGTTTGTCCAAAAATTGAAGCCGCGTTTGAATTAATCGGTAAAAGATGGAACGGATTAATTATTCACGTCTTATTTCGCGGTCCGCTTCGCTTTAAAGATTTAGCAGAAAGTATTCCAGAAATTAGTCAAAAAATGTTAACAGAACGATTAAAAGAGTTAGAAGAAGAACAAATCGTCGTCCGCCATGTATATCCGGAAAAGCCTGTGCGCATTGAATACGAATTAACGGAGAAAGGAAAAGATTTACGCATCGTGATGGAAGCGGTGCAAGCATGGGCAGAAAAATGGTGTAGTCCCTAACCTTTTGCCATTGTCGTTGCGATAGTTATAGGTGAAAGGAGGGGAGGAGGCGTGATTCAACGTTCACAACTTCGTTTAACGTTTGAAGTGGGCGTGACAGAAACGGGCAAACCGGTATATAAAAACAAAACGTATACGATTAAACCGAACGCAACGGAAAGCTCGCTCGTCTCTGTTGCCCAAGCGCTCGCATCTTTGCAAAGCGCTCCGCTCGTTCACGTATATCGCAACGATGTGCACGTATTAGGCGAATAGGAGGGATGAGAAATGAAAACGCTTGAATTGCAGTTTATGAATGAAGAAGGAAAGACGGTTCGTTTCACGATTGATGCACCGCGTGAAGATGTGACAGAAGCGCAAATTAGTCAAGTGATGGATGTCATCATTGCCGCAAACGTCTTTCCGTCTAGCGGAGGCGACCTCATCGCGAAAAAAGGAGCGCGCCTCATCGATACGACGATGACACAATGGGCGTTTGCTTAACGAGTGAAGGTGTCCTGACACACAGGACACCTTGTCGCATATAAGCGAAAAAAGAAAGGATGAGAAAGATGGAAGCCTATTTGTCGCTTCTTTCCGATGTCGGTTTTCCCATTGCGGTAACGTTTTATTTACTGCATCGGATTGAAGGAAAATTAGATGCGGTCATCGATTCGATTCGTACGCTAGGTGAACAATGGAAAGCACCCAACTAAATGGGTGTTTTCTTTTTTTCTTCCGTTTGTTAACATACATATGTAAACATGTTGTTTATGTGAGTTAAGGGGGGTTTTATTTTGTTTAAACGAAAACGAGATGAGCGTGATTTACAACTTGAGGCGATTTTACAAATGAAAGAAGAACCGCTTCGTTTGAACGACAAAACGGTTGAACGACAGCTGGCGCTCATCGGGATGACGACGAAAGATATTGCGATTTTACAGCACGTCAAACCTTATATCGAAGCACATATTGCTCGCATCGTTGACGCTTTTTATCGTGCGCTTCAAACAGAAAGTCATTTGCTTTCGATCATTCAACAACATAGCACAATTGAGCGCCTAAAACAAACGTTAACGATCCATGTCAAAGAAATGTTTAACGGACAGATTGATGAAGCGTTTATTGAAAAAAGGCGCCGCGTTGCCCAAGCACACGTCCGCATCGGTTTAGAGCCGAAATGGTACATCGCTTCGTTTCAACATTTGCTTGAAGAAATGTGGGAAATCATTGGGGAGCATATTGAACGACCGCTATATGTGCGAGCCATTATGAAATCGGTCTCTAAAATGTTAAACGTCGAACAGCAACTCGTTTTAGAACAATATGAACGGGAAAATGAAGCGCTTCGTTTACAAATGGAGACGCTCAAACAACAAATGAAAGAACAAGTGAAAGAATCGATTCAACAGTTAAGTCACGTCTCTGATGAAGTAAGCGCTTCCGTTTCTTCGTTAAACGCGCAAACTGCTGGCATTTTGCAAGCAGCGCAAGAAGCTTCTCATGTGGCTGTGGCGAGCGCTGAAAAATCAGAAAAAGGAAAAAAACAATTGCAAGCGCAAGTAGAAAACATGCGACAAATGAACGAAAAAATGAAACAAATTGAAACGAATATGGGCAAGCTCCAACAAGCGATGAAAGAAATTGAACATATCGCTTCGCTTGTGACGTCCATTGCGGATCAAACGAATATGCTTTCGTTGAACGCATCGATTGAAGCGGCGCGCGCAGGGGAGCACGGAAAAGGGTTTGCTGTTGTTGCTGATGAAGTGCGCAAACTCGCGACGCAAACGAAACAATCGGTCGCTGACGTGTCGCGCGTATTAAGCGACATTCATGATCATATTGTTGCGATGTCGCAATCGCTTGAACAAGCATCGCTTTCTGTGACCGAGAGTACAAATGGAATGGAAACGATTTATTCGTTTTTTGATGAATTTGCAACAGCGCTTGAACGTATTTGCCAATATAGCGTCCGCATTGACGGCGAAATGAAAGCGTGTGTACAAGCAGTAAGCGAAATTCACGAGGCGATGGAACACGTTTCCGCCTCTGCGGATGAATTAGAAGGGTTAGCGAGCGAATTGTAATCCGTCCTCTTTTTTCTCTACTTTCCGAATATATTGTCTTGGTTGAAACGGCTCATGATGCCTTTCGTTTACCGTCGCGTAAATGGAAGGCTCTATTTTTTTTCCTTCGGTTTCATAGTCGGCAAAAAACATGGCAAACATAAAAAAAGCAACCATCGCTTTTCTCCTTTCATCGTTTTTACTATGTATTTTGAAAAAAAGTGAAACTTTTTATACATATGGTTCGTATAAAAAAGAGGATTGTTATGTTAGAAGGGGGTTGACTGCTTTGCCGACATTACATATCGCGATGTTCGCGCCGTTTTTGTTGGCGCTATTCGTTCCATTTTTGTACAAATTTGTCCGCTCGCTGCACGTCGGGTGGTTCGTCTTGCCGCTTCCGCTTGCGTTATTTGTTTATTTCCTATCTTATATGGAAGACGTGCGCAACGGTGAAGCGATTCGTGCGACAATGCCTTGGATTCCGTCGCTACACATTTCATTTGACGTATATGTCGATGGATTAAGTTTATTGTTTGCATTATTGATTACAGGAATCGGTACGCTCGTTGTGCTATATTCCATTTATTATTTGCAAAAAGGAAAAGAACAGCTCGGCCATTTTTACGTATATTTACTTTTATTTATGGGCGCTATGCTCGGTGTCGTTTTATCAGACCATCTCATTGCGCTATACGTCTTTTGGGAATTGACATCTATTTCATCGTTTTTGTTAATCGCTTATTGGTATACGCGTGACCGGTCGCGCTACGGGGCACAAAAATCGATGCTTATTACCATGTTTGGCGGGCTACTTATGCTCGGTGGATTTGTTGCGCTTGCGATCGCAGGTGGAACGTATCACATTCGTGAACTCGTCAATATACCATTAACGGAACATCCGCTGTTTATCCCCGCTCTTTTCCTTATTTTGTTTGGTGCTTTTACGAAATCAGCGCAATTTCCGTTCTATATTTGGTTACCTGATGCGATGGAAGCACCGACGCCTGTTAGTGCGTATTTGCACTCTGCCACGATGGTGAAAGCAGGAATTTATTTAATTGCACGCTTGACGCCGATTTTTGCGGTTTCGTCTTTTTGGGTTTGGACCGTGGCGCTCGTTGGGCTTGTGACGTTATGTTGGGCATCGTTTTTAGCGTCAAAACAGACGGATTTAAAAGCGATTTTAGCGTTTTCAACCGTCAGCCAGCTCGGTTTAATTACGTCGCTGCTAGGAGTCGGGGGACTAGCGTTTCATTACGACTGGATGGAAGAAAACATATTTATGGTTGCGGTGCTAGCTGCGATTTTTCATTTATTTAACCATGCGACGTTTAAAGGAAGTTTATTTATGGTCGTCGGCATCGTTGACCATGAAACAGGAACGCGCGACATTCGTCGCCTTGGCGGTTTAATGACGGTGATGCCGATGACGTTTACGATCGCGCTGATCGGCTCGCTTTCGATGGCGGGACTGCCGCCGTTTAACGGTTTTTTAAGTAAAGAAATGTTTTTTACTGCGATGTTGCGTGCAACAGAAGTGGCAGGTTGGGCCGCTATTTTACCGATCGTTGCATGGATCGCAAGCATATTTACGTTTGTATATAGCGCGCTTTTCGTGAGCCGCACGTTTTTTGGCACGTACAAGCCGCATTTGTTGAAAAAAGAAGCGCATGAAGCGCCAATGGGTATGCTCGTTGCACCAATTGTGTTAGCATTGCTCGTCATTTTTATTGGAATCGTGCCAAACGTATTGTCCGACTCGATATTAGCACCAGCCGTATATGCGGTATTATACGGACTGTTTACGCCAAATGAAGCTGTTGATGTCCATATTTCCCATTGGCACGGGTTTACGCCAGAATTGTTTATGACGATTGGCGTCTTATTGTTCGGTTTGTTGTTGTATCGCACGTTTTCAAAATGGAAAAAGGTGTATGCTCGCCTTTCGGAACGGATGTCGCTAAACGTTTTGTACGATCAGTCGTTCGTTTGGATGGAAAGAGGAGCTCGTGCGGTGATGTCGCGCATGATGACTGGTTCGATGCGCACGTACTTGATGTACATGTTTGCCTCGCTTGTTGGTTTGCTTTTATTTACGATCGGTGTAAGCGAGCAATGGAACATCGATTTAAGTCGCCTAGCGCACGTTCGCGTATATGAAGTTGTGCTCGCTGTAGCCATGATTGCGGCGACGATTACGACGGTGATGGCCAAATCGCGTTTAACAGCTATCGTCTCGTTAGGGGCTGTCGGTTATGCGGTGGCGTTATTTTTCGTGCTATTTCGCGCTCCGGATTTAGCGCTCACGCAACTTGTCATTGAAACGATTTCCGTTGCGCTCTTTTTGCTTTGTTTTTATCATTTGCCGAAATTTAGCCAAAAGCAAGAAAGCGTCGGTTTTAACGTAGGAAATGCGCTCATTTCCATTGCAGTTGGCGTCACGATGAGCGTCATTGCCTTTTTTGCGTATGCAGGAAAACATTTTGATTCCATTTCGCAATATTACGTAGACAATACGTATGAAAAAGCGGCTGGAAAAAATATGGTCAACGTCATTTTAGTCGATTTCCGCGGCTTTGATACGTTGTTTGAAATATGCGTGTTAGCGATTGCCGCCTTAGGCATTTATGCGATGGTAAAATTGCGGCTGGCGAAGGAGGAGGAACGATGAAGCGAAACGATGTCATTTTACGAACGACAACAGCGGTCGTTACGCCGATCATCGTGCTGTTTTCTGTTCAACTGTTTTTTGCAGGTCATTATTATCCGGGCGGCGGTTTTATCGGCGGATTAATGACAGCTGGTGCGCTCGTTTTATTGCTTTTAGCGTTTGATATTGAAACGGTTCGCAACATGGTTCCGATCAATTATAAATGGCTTGTGGCGATCGGATTGTTGTTTGCGGTCGGAACAGGAATAAGCAGCCTATTTCTCGACCGACCGTTTTTAACGCATGCGTATCAATACGTTCATTTGCCGTTGCTTGACCATACGTCGCTTCATACCGCAGTGTTATTTGACTTAGGCGTTTATTTTGTCGTCGTTGGCGTGACGATGATTATTATTGAAACGATAGGGGAGAGCGACTAATGGAACTGCTTATGATTGTCGTCATCGGTTGTTTATTTACCGCTGCGACATATTTAATACTGAGCAAAAGTTTGCTTCGCATCATTATCGGTACAGGCTTGCTTAGCCATGGCGCTCATTTGTTGTTGTTGACAATGGGCGGGTTAAAAGTAGGCGCCCCGCCGCTTTTAGGAGAAAAAGCAACGCGATACGTCGACCCGCTGCCGCAAGCGCTCATTTTAACAGCAATTGTCATCAGTTTTGGGGTAACAGCATTTTTCTTAGTGTTGGCGTATCGTTCATACCAAGAAATTGGAACAGATCATATGGAAGGGATGAAGGGAGATGAGTAACCTTCTACTTTTGCCGATTGTCATTCCGCTTGTGACGGCAATCATTCTTATTTTTTTCCCGAAGCACGTGTTTTGGCAACGCGTCGTTTCAGCGGTAGCGACAAGTAGTTTAGTCGTTGCAAGTAGCGTGTTGCTTTATCGCGTCCATACAGACGGCATTCAAACGTTAAACGTCGGAAATTGGCCAGCACCATTTGGCATTACGCTCGTATCTGATTCGTTATCTGCGCTTCTTGTACTTACCGCAAGCATCATCGCCCTTGCTTGTTTAGTGTACTCGTTTTATGCCATTGGCAAAGAGCGAGAAACATTTTATTACTATTCGTTTTTTCAATTTTTGCTCGTCGGTGTGAACGGATCTTTTACGACAGGCGATTTGTTTAACTTGTTCGTCTTTTTTGAAGTAATGCTTATGTCTTCATACGTTTTGCTTGTGCTTGGCGGCACGAAAATGCAATTGCGTGAAACGATTAAATATACGCTTGTCAACGTCATTTCGTCCGCATTATTCGTCGTTGCGGTGGCGTATTTATACGCGGTGACAGGGACGTTAAATATGGCGCATTTAGCTGAGCGCATTCATGACCTTGGTCCTTCTCCTATTTTAACGGTTATTGCCGTATTGTTTCTCGTTGTATTTGGATTAAAAGGAGCGATTTTTCCGTTTTACTTTTGGCTTCCGGGTGCATATTATGCGCCGCCGACACCTGTGCTAGCGCTATTTGGAGGCTTGTTGACAAAAGTAGGGGTATATGCGATCTTGCGCACGTTTACGCTTTTATTTACGCATGATGCTGCCTACACGCATACGTTGCTCGCTTGGCTTGCGCTCGGTACGATTGCGATTGGCGCAATCGGAGCGGTGGCGTATGACGATATGCGTTACATCGTCATTTACAACATTATTGCCGCTGTTGGCGTCATGATTTTTGGCGTTTCCATGATGACGTCAGAAAGTGTAGAAGGAACGATTTTTTACTTGTTGCAAGATATGGTGATGAAAACGACGCTCTTTTTGTTCGTTGGCATCGTCTTTTCGATTACCCGTTCGAACGATATTCGTACGTTTTCTGGATTAATGGCGTCATACCCGCTTCTCGGTTGGGCATTTTTTATCGCCGCGTTATCGCTTGCAGGCATTCCGCCATTTAGCGGATTTATCGGTAAGTTGCTTATTGTAAAAGCAAGCTTCGATGCGCATCTCTTATTTGAAGCGATCGTCATTTTATTGTCGAGTTTGCTTGTGTTATATTCTGTCATGAAAATATTTATGAACGGCTTTTGGGGAGAGAAAAAAGGGTTTGAACAAAAGCGGCTTGATGGACGAATCGTTCCTGTGCTCGTGTTGCTTGTTTTATCCGTTGCATACGGGGTTGGCGTAGAATTTGTTCGCCCGTTTGTTGTCGATGCCGTTCGTGTATTGACAGAACCGGATTTGTACATTCAAGCGGTGTTAAAGGAGTAGAAAGCGATGGCATTTCAAATTTTATTAAACGTTTGTTTAGCGTTCGTATGGATGTTTTTAACGGTTTCATTTGACGGGGCATCGTTTATCGTTGGCTATATAATCGGGTTGCTTATCCTTTTCATCTTGCGTCGCTTTTTTCACTCTCGTTTTTATCTCGTTCCGGTGTTCGTCATTGTGAAATTGTTGTTTATTTTTTTCAAAGAGCTCATTTTATCGAACATCGCCGTTGCGAAAGTCGTCATGAAACGTCCGTTAACGATTCAGCCGGCCATTTTCGCTTTGCCGACGGAATTAAAAAAAGAGTGGGAAATTACCATTTTAGCGATGCTCATTACGCTCACGCCGGGTACGCTCGTTTTAGACGTGTCAGATGATGGAAGTACGTTGTATATTCATGCGTTAAATAGCCCAGATGTGCATGAAGCCATTGAAAGCATTAAACAATCGTTTGAAAAAACGATTATGGAGGTGAGCAAATGATTGCCAATATCGCCCTCGTCATCTTGTCATTCGCTATGATCGGTTTTTTATATCGCGTCGTAAAAGGGCCAAGTGTGGCTGATCGCATCATTGCGCTCGATGCGATGGGCATTACACTTGCGGGGATGGTTGCGATCGTTTCGATGTTGTTAAATACGAGCGCGTTTTTAGATGTCATTTTGCTCATTGGCATTTTAGCGTTTGTTGGGACGGTCGCGTTTGCGAAGTTTTTAGAGAAAGGGGTTGTCATCGAACGTGGGGATGATTGCTAATGTGATTGTTGCAACGCTCATTTTACTTGGCGCGGTGTTGACCCTTTTATCTGCGATCGGCGCGATTCGTTTGCCGGATGTATATACGCGCAGCCATGCGATTAGTAAAAGTACGACGCTCGGCATCATGTGCATTTTACTCGGCGCGTTTTTACATTTTTTAATTGAAAACAACCACTTTAACTCTCGTTTATTGCTCGGCATCATTTTTATTTTTATGACATCTCCTGTGGCGGCGCATCTCATTAGCCGGGCAGCGTATTATGCAAACGTCGAGCGGTGGGAAGGAACAGTTCGCGATGATTTAAAAGAAAAAGCTGGCGGAAAATGACCGTCAGCTTTTTTTACAAGATAAGAAAGTATAAAATTTCAGATTTGGGGAGCTGTCTAGCTCCAAGCGCCATCGGCTCGAGTCGCTCCGCCCCACACTGCGGCGGCGACAGCCTCCTCGGTGGGGCTTGTGCGCTCTTCGCCGATAGGCGGGCGCTTTGCGCTTTTCTTACGAAAAATATGAACGAATGATCAGATGGAGTTCAGCATCATGTTTTGTTGGAATTTGATGGCGTGCCCCATCGACATAGACGATGCGGACGTCGGGCGCATGTTGTTGAAATAGACGACCATACGCATGAACGTAATAATCGCGAGCGCCGTATATCAGTAAAAGAGGACAACGAAGCTCGTGCAATCGGTCGGTGGAACGGTAATGAAGACCTGTGACGTACATTTCATACAAACGCTTTCGGTCGCTTAACCGAACGTAGTTTGCAATCATTTGTTGTTCTTCTTTCGTTATGCCGTGGGAACGACCGAGCACGTTTGCTAAAAAAGATAGCCCATGCCATTTGACTGCGTAAATGCCCATCAAAAATTCACCGTACAATAGCGGGGTACATACTTCCGAAAAACCGCCAATTAATATAAGCGCTTTCACTTGATGTGGATATTGTAAGGCAAAATGTTGTGCAATCGAGCCTCCGTTTGAATAACCGCAAACGATCGCTTCTTTGATTTGTAAATGATGAAACAGCTCATGTAAATCGCTCACTAACATATTCATCGTTATCGGTTTATTTCCTTTTCCACTTTTTCCATTTCCTCTTAAATCGTATGTGACGACTTGAAATGAAGAAGAAAGTTCGCGCTGCTGGCGATGAAACGTCACACTTCCCATGCCGGGTGGATGAACGAACACGATCGGTGTCCCGCTTCCTATCGTTTCATAGTACAAAGGAACGGAATGTTCGACAAATGTGTAAGCCATTTCGCATCTTCCTTTCGTTTTCATACGAATAGTATGCGAAAAAAGATCGATATTTTATTCTGATTTCAATTTAATGGAAGAAAAGTTTAAAAGTATACAGTTAATAGATTGTTAGTTTCATGTTATCATATGAGCAAGGAAGCGCTTCAAAAACAGAAAAAAGGAGTTTGGGACGATGAAAAAAACGATTGTAGCTGGAGCGGTATTATCGACGTTATTTTTAGGGGAAAAAGCGGTAGATGCCGCACAATATACGGTGAAATCAGGCGATTCGTTATGGAAAATTGCCCAAACGTTCCGCACGTCAGTGACTGAATTAAAAACGTTAAATCAACTAACGACAGATACGATTTTTATTGGACAAGTATTACAAGTGCCTGATGCACAAACAACTGTGCAACCAACTGCGCCAACAAACACAACAACAAATACAACAACTATAACAACATATACGATTCAAAGTGGCGATACGTTATCTACCATTGCTAAAAAATGGAATACAACGGTGACACGTCTTCTTGAACTGAATCCAACGATTACAGACGTGAATCGTATTTATGTTGGACAAGTATTACAAGTGCCGGCGGCAAGTACAACAAATACAACGACAAATCAATTGACGTCACCAACGCCAGCACCAACAACGATAACACCGCCAACAACGACAAATAGCGCAACAAAACGATATATCGTTCAACCGGGCGATACGTTATCTACGATTGCGAAAACATTCAATACAACAGTGAACGATTTACTTGCGTTAAATCCAAGTATAACGAGCGTCGATTTCATTTACGTCGGACAAACGATTTACGTGCCGCTTTCATGGGAAGAACGGGCGAATGCGATCATTGAAACAGGGAAAAAATATATCGGTGCAGCCTATTTGTTCGGTGCACCGACGACGCGCACAGATGTATTTGACTGCTCGTCGTTTACGTATCGCGTATATAGCGAAAACGGCATCACATTGCCGCGCACATCACGCGAACAAGCGATGGTCGGTACGGAAGTGCCACTAGCAAGCGTTCGAAAAGGCGACTTAATGTTTTTCGATACAGATGGAGATGGAATCATTAACCACGTATCCATTGTCGTCGATAGCGAAACGTTGCTGCATGCGGCGACAAGCACAGGCGTTGCGTTTGCGAACATGAAACCGTATTGGGCGCCGCGAGCAGTAAAAGCCGTTCGTCTTTTTTAATTGAAAGGAAGATGCCTCTTACGTTTGAGGCATCTTCTCGTTTATGTGAAGCACCGTTTCAATCGCCTCATGTACAGAGGAAACGACGTAACGGGCTTCTTTTTTCACTTGTTCATGCGCGTGCGACATGACGAAACTATGCGGGGTGAGGCGAAACATCGGAATATCATTAAACGAGTCGCCAAAGCAAGCGACTTCTTCCGGTTGAATGTGTAAATGGTTCATTAACAGTTGAAGCGCTTCACCTTTACTAATTCGTTTCGGCATAATGTCTAAACAACGCGGTTCAGAAATGAACGTATCGACATACGGTCCCCACGTTTCATTGACGAAGCGCTCAAAACGGTTGACGACATGCTCTTCCCCAATGACCGTGATTTTTGACGGATGGATGTCACGTCCAATCGCGTGAAGCATCTCTCGCTTTTCAACAATATCGAAAAATAACCGCGCTCTCATTTGTTCGATTTGTTCCGTTTTCGTTTCGACAAAGCTCGTTTGTTCGTTACATACGAGCACAATCGCTTCAAGAGTGCGCGCCCGTTCATAAATGGAACGCGCAAGAGCTGAATCGAATGCGCGCTGATGAAGAAGACGATGATCGCTTGTGTATACAAATGCGCCGTTTTGGCTAATGCGATGCGCGTCATGACCGATTTCTTTTAACACTTCCAAAATTTCATTATCCATTCGCCCAGAAGCGACGGCAAACTGGATGCCGCTTGTTATGGCGCGAACGACCGCCTCACGATCTTCTTTTTTGACGCGTCGGTCGTAACCGAGCAACGTACCGTCTAAATCGGTGACGATGAGTTGAATCATGATGGCAACTCCTTTCCATTTCGTGATGAACAAAAGTTTAATCGAACAAACGCATTTGTGCAATTGAAATGCCTCATTGTAAAAAAACGTTCACAGCTGTCTTGACAAAAATGATCGCATTTCCATTGACGTTGCTTCGTTCGTTTCGTAACATTGAAAGTAATGTAAACGTTTTTAAAGGGGCGAACTAGACGTGGAACAATCGTTTCGCATTGAAAAAATATTAAACAATAACGTGCTCATTGCCTCGCATCCAACATACGATGAAGTCGTGTTAATCGGGAAAGGCATTGGCTTTGGTAAAAAGAAAGGAGACGTCATTGAACAAAAAGACGTTGAAAAATGGTTTATTTTAAAAAATGAGCGTGAACAAGAACAATATAAAAAGTTGTTGCCACATGTCGATGAAGAATTTATCGGCTTAATGAACGACATCATTTATCATATCCGAAAACGAACGAACAGTCCGTTAAACGAACATATTCACGTCGCATTAACGGACCATATTTTGTTCGCAATCAAGCGATTAGAACAAGGAATGGATATTAAAAATCCGTTTTTAGTGGAAACGAAAAGTTTATATCCGCTTGAATATGACGTCGCTACCGAAGTCGTGAATATGTTAAATGACCGCTTGCACATCCAACTCCCTGAAGGAGAAATTGGTTTTATCGCGTTACACATTCATAGTGCGTTAACAAATCATCAACTGTCGGAAGTGAATCAACATTCGCAATTGATTTCTCGGCTCGTTTCTGTCGTGGAAGAACAGCTTGACATTCGCATTGATCGCGAAAGCATTCATTATTTACGGTTTGTTCGTCATTTGCGCTATGCGATTGAGCGAGTGAAAAAAGGAGAAAAAATTGAAGAGCCAAAAAAATTATCAAACATATTGAAAGAGACGTACCCACTATGTTATAATCTGTCGTGGAAGCTCATAAAAATTATGCAGCAAACGTTGCAGCTTCCGGTAGATGAAGCAGAAGCAGTATATTTAACGTTGCACTTGCAACGGTTAACTGGAAAAAGTGAATAAATGGGCACTTATCTTTACGTGTTACTGATTCGATCAGGCATGAGTAAAGAAGGCAAAAAAGTGGTGTAACGAAACGTTCGTTACATAATACCCTTTTTCTGTCGTTCTTTGCTCATGCCTTTTTGTTTTCTCATATTTGCAAATGCTTACATTCGTTAGACGTCTAACGTTTCACTTCATCTACTTTCCATACATGAAAATGCCGTTTGTTGCAAACGTTAACATGATGAAGGAGGGTTTTATATGAAAAAAGCGTTTGGTACGTTACAAAAAGTCGGTAAAGCGCTTATGCTTCCCGTTGCGATTTTACCGGCAGCAGGTATTTTGCTTGCGTTTGGTAACGCATTGCAAAACCCAGCATTAATTGAAAAAATTCCGGCGTTAGAAACAGGCTGGGTTGAAATGGTTGCAAAAGTGATGGAGCAATCTGGTGGAATTGTATTTGCGAACTTGCCGCTTTTATTCGCGGTTGGGGTTGCCGTCGGATTAGCTGGCGGTGAAGGAGTTGCTGGTTTAGCAGCGATTATCGGTTACTTAGTTATGAATGTAACAATGAGCGTCATTTTAGGTGTAACGTCCGATCAAATCGGCACAGACCCATCGTTTGCAAACGTATTAGGTATTCCGACGTTGCAAACAGGAGTATTCGGCGGGATTATCGTCGGTATTTTAGCCGCGTACATGTACAACAAATACTTTAACATTGAGTTGCCATCTTATTTAGGTTTCTTTGCAGGAAAGCGTTTTGTTCCGATTGTGACAGCTGCATCCGCGTTAATTCTCGGTATTGCGATGACGTGGTTATGGCCACCTGTTCAACACGGCTTAAACGCATTTTCACACAATATGATTGATGCGAACCGTACGTTAGCTGCATTTATTTTCGGTGTCATCGAGCGTGCATTAATTCCGTTCGGTTTACACCACATTTTCTACTCACCGTTCTGGTTTGAGTTCGGTCAATACGTGAACAAAGCAGGCGAAATTGTACGTGGTGACCAACGCATTTTCTTCGAACAAATTAAAGACGGTGCCGAGCTAACGGCGGGTACGTTTATGACAGGAAAATTCCCGTTCATGATGTTCGGTTTACCAGCAGCGGCGCTTGCGATTTATCATGAAGCGCGTCCAGAAAACAAAAAAGTCGTTGCAGGGATTATGGCATCTGCCGCGTTAACATCGTTTTTAACAGGGATTACAGAACCAATTGAATTCTCATTCTTGTTCGTTGCGCCAGCATTGTTTGCGATTCATACCATTTTCGCTGGTTTATCATTCATGCTTATGCACATCTTAAACGTAAAAATCGGTATGACATTCTCAGGTGGTGTCATCGACTACTTACTATTCGGTGTGTTGCCGGGCCGTACAGCATGGTGGCTCGTCATTCCGGTCGGTCTTGTGTTTGCGGTCATTTACTACTTCGGATTCCGTTTTGCGATTCGTAAATGGGATTTAGCAACACCAGGTCGTGAAAAAGAAACGACAGACACAACTGCTTCAGCAGATGCAGGCGAACTTCCGCACGAAATTTTAGCGGCGCTTGGCGGAAAAGAAAATATCGCACATTTAGATGCGTGCATCACGCGTTTACGTGTATCTGTCAACGACATTCAACATGTCGATAAAGATCGTTTAAAAGCGCTCGGTGCGGCTGGCGTATTAGAAGTCGGCAACAACATTCAAGCGATTTTCGGACCGAAATCAGACATTTTAAAAACACAAATTAAAGATATTATGGAAGGCCGCGTGCCGACAAAAGCAGTAGAAAAAGCAAAACCAGCGGTGCAAGCAACAGGAGAAACAGAACAAGTCGCATCGCCGTTAACAGGAAAAGTCGTTCCACTTTCTGAAGTGCCAGATCAAGTGTTTTCAACAAAAATGATGGGTGACGGTTTTGCGGTTGAGCCGACAGATGGAACAGTCGTATCGCCAGTAGACGGAACGATTGTGAACGTGTTCCCGACAAAACATGCGATCGGCATTCAATCAAAAACAGGTCGTGAAGTGCTCATCCACTTCGGTATTGATACAGTGAAATTAAACGGTCAAGGATTTGAAGCGCTCGTATCAGAAGGAGCAGAAGTGAAAAAAGGACAACCAATTTTAAAAGTTGACCTTGCATATGTGAAACAACACGCCCCTTCTGTTGTTACGCCAATTATTTTCACGAACTTACAAGCAGGAGAAACGGTGTACATCGCGAAACAAGGAACAGTAACAAAAGGCGAAGACGTTGTCGTCGTTCAAAAATAATTTACTTGCAAAATGCGTCATTTTTCGGTAAAAAAACATAGAGGGTTTTCGCCCTCTATGTTTTCAAAATATAAAGTGAGGAGATGAGCAATATGCAAAAAACGTTTCAAGTAACAGCAGAATCTGGTATTCATGCCCGTCCAGCAACAATGTTAGTTCAAACAGCAAGCAAATTCGATAGCGACATTCAATTAGAGTACAACGGCAAAAAAGTAAACTTAAAATCCATTATGGGTGTCATGTCATTAGGTATTCCACAAGGTGCGCAAATTACGATTTCAGCTGAAGGTAGCGATGCAGCAGAAGCGATGAATGCATTAACAGAAACGTTAGCAAAAGAAGGATTAGCTCAATAAATGAAACGATTGCAAGGGATTGCTGCATCGAATGGCATTGCCATTGCGAAAGCGTACCGTTTAGAACATCCCGATTTAACGGTTGAAAAACAAACGATTGAAAACCCAGCTGAACAAGTGAGCCGCTTGCAACAAGCGCTCGCCAAAGCAAAAGAAGAACTAAAAGTGATTCAAGCGCACGCATTAAAAGAGCTTGGCGAAGATAAAGCGGCTATTTTCTCCGCCCACTTACTCGTACTAAGCGACCCAGAACTCGTCCAAGCTGTTGAACAAAAAATTGAACAAGAACGCGTCAATGCAGAATTTGCTCTTCATGACGTCGCATCGATGTTTATTGCGATGTTTGAAGCGATGGATAACGAATATATGAAAGAGCGTGCCGCAGACATTCGCGATGTAACGAAACGCGTGCTTGCTCATTTGTTAGGAGTCACGATTTCAAATCCAAGCATGATTACAGAAGAAGTCGTCATTATCGCTGAAGACTTAACACCGTCCGATACGGCACAATTAAACCGAAAATATGTGAAAGGTTTTACAACTGACATCGGCGGTCGTACATCTCACTCGGCGATTATGGCACGCTCAATGGAAATTCCAGCCGTCGTCGGCACGAAAGAAGCGACAGCGACGATTCAAAACGGCGACATCGTCATTATTGACGGACTTGACGGTGAAGTGATCGTCAATCCGACAGAAGAAATCATTGCCCAATATGAACAAAAACGTGCCGCATTTGCTGCACAAAAAGCAGAATGGGCGAAGCTCGTTCACGAGCAAACGATGACGAAAGACGGTCACCATGTCGAGCTTGCGGCGAACATCGGCACGCCAAACGACGTCGAAGGTGTGCTTGCGAACGGAGCAGAAGGCATCGGACTATATCGTACAGAATTTTTATACATGGGACGTCACGAGTTGCCGACAGAAGAAGAACAGTTTGAAGCATATAAAACAGTATTGGAAAAAATGGAAGGAAAACCTGTTGTCGTTCGTACGCTCGATATTGGCGGCGACAAAGAATTACCATACTTAGACCTTCCAAAAGAAATGAACCCGTTTTTAGGTTTCCGTGCGATCCGTCTTTGCTTAGATATGCAACAAATGTTCCGTACGCAACTTCGCGCGTTGTTGCGCGCAAGCGTATACGGCAACTTAAAAGTGATGTTCCCGATGATTGCGACGTTAGACGAATTCCGTCAAGCGAAAGCGATTCTTTTAGAAGAAAAAGAAAAGCTCGTTGCGGAAGGGGTTCCGGTGTCGGATGAGATTGAAGTCGGCATGATGGTCGAAATCCCAGCAGCTGCTGTATTGGCCGATCAATTCGCAAAAGAAGTCGATTTCTTCAGCATCGGTACAAACGACTTAATTCAATATACGATGGCGTCTGACCGAATGAACGAGCGCGTCTCATATTTATACCAACCGTACAACCCAGCGATTTTGCGCCTCATTTATAACGTCATTGAAGCGGCGCATAAAGAAGGAAAATGGGTTGGCATGTGTGGGGAAATGGCAGGAGAGCAACTTGCTGTGCCAATTTTATTAGCGTTTGGTTTAGATGAATTTAGCATGAGTGCGACATCCATTTTACGCGTTCGCTCACAATTAAAGAAACTGTCTAAACAAGAAGCTGAACAAGTGAAAAATCATATTTTATCGCTTGCGACAGCAGAAGAAGTCGTTCGTTTCGTGAAAGAAACGTTCCAACAATAAGAACCGGACGCCCCGGTTCTTTTTTTGTGGAAAAAAATCAGTACAAAACGGTCATAGACATCATATCGTAAACCTTTTATAATGAAACTACAACTTTATTAATTTTTCGACAACATTCGACATAACTAAGGGGGGTCTACATTGTTTCGGTCATTAACGATGAAATTAACGGGCTTAATGGCTTTATTATTAATTGTTGCACTTATCGCTTCACAGACGGTCAATTATGTACAAATGGCGTCTGTTATGAAAAAAGATGCAAAAGTGCGCGCTGAGGAGCTTGTGACAGGGCTTGTTGACGATATTGAACATAGCTTCGCTAGCCAAGAAGATGCGCTAAAACAATTTAGTGAAACGAAAGGTTTTAAGACGTTTACAAAAACGGAAGATGCACAACTTTGGCAAGATATCGACCAACAATTCGCGGCGTTTTTAAACATTCATAAAAAAGTACAATTAGCTTACATCGGTACGGCAAACGGCAAGATGTATACGACGCCAGCTGTCGATTTGCCGCCAGATTTTGACCCGACGACGCGTCCGTGGTATAAAGCGGCCGTAGCAACGCCTGATAAAGTTATTTGGACTGAGTCATACGTCGATGCGGTAACGAACGACTACATCGTCACGATCGCTAAAGCGATCGTTGAAAACGGTCAAGTGATCGGCGTGATCGGCTTGGACGTTTCATTGAATACACTTGCAGAGACGGTCGAACAGTTCCGCGTCGGCTACAACGGCTATCCTGTCTTGTTTGACCAAAATAAATTGGCGATCGTTCATCCACAGTTTAAAGGAAAAGATATGTCTGACCATCCGGTTGTAAAAACGATGTTTGCAAAAGAACAAGGAGCTTATGAATACGAGCAAGATGGCGAAAAACGATTGCTATATTTTGCGACGATTCCAAAGTTGAACTGGAAAGTCGGTGTCGTATATAAAGAAAAAGATTTATTAGCGACGTTAACAACAATCGGAAAAACATCATGGACGATTGTTGTCATCGCGACAATGGTTGCTTCGCTTCTTATTTATGCCGTATCGCGTTCGATCGTCAAACCAATTATTCAGCTCAATGAGCGTGTGCAACAAGTGGCGACCGGCGATTTAACGGTGCGCGTTGAGCCGAAAGGAAACGACGAAATTGCCCAGCTCACGAGCCACTTTAACGACATGGTATCTCATATGCGTTCGCTTATTGGCGAAGTGGATCGTTCCGTTACGGAACTTGGCGCTGCGGCCGATCATTTAAGCGCGGTGTCTGAAGAAACGATGGCGACGAGCGAACAAGTGACGACGGCGGTGACCGATATTGCAAAAGGCGTATCAGAGCAGGCGAGCAATTTAGATGCGATGAACGACCGTATGAACGACTTATCTGAAAAAATGGGTGCGGTGACGCAATCGGCAGAACGGGTGAAGCAGCTTTCCGACGAAACGAAAGACGCAAGTTATATGGGCATTGAAAAGTTAAATGTACTTCAAGCGAAATCAGCGGAATCGCAAAATGAATTGCGCTCTGTTGAAACAGTGATCGCTGATTTAGGGGAAAAAATGAAACAAATTGGCGCCATCATTCAAACGATTACAGACATTTCTGCTCAAACGAACCTTTTAGCGTTAAACGCTTCGATCGAAGCGGCGCGCGCAGGTGAGCACGGAAAAGGATTTGCGGTCGTCGCAGAAGAAGTGCGGAAACTCGCGGAGCAATCGGCACAAGCGACAGAACAAATTCGTCAAACGATTACGTCGATTCAACAACAAGCTTCTCTTGCGACCGAAGCGGTTGACCATACGAAACAAATGAACGACCAGCAACAACAAGCGGTCAACGAAACGGCCGAGTCGTTCATGCATATTGCAACAATGATGGAACAGTTAACGTCAGCGATCGAACATATTTTTACACAAATTCATGACGTCAATGAAAATAAAGAACAAATTGTTGCAGCGTTACAAAACTTAGCAGCAATTTCAGAACAATCGGCTGCATCGGCAGAAGAAGTGTCCGCATCATCGGAAGAACAGTTAAAAGCGTTAAGCACTGTCACAGAAGCAGCAGAGCGGTTAAACGACATGAGCCGCACGTTGCAGCAATTGATTCATCGCTTTCGTGTATAAAGCTAGGTATAATGCCTAGCTTTTTTTACATTTCAGTAACAATTTTTTTCCTTGATTTTTGTTTATATAATCATTACGATAAATTTAGGATGAAAGACCTATATTTGTTTGTTTTTTTGGAGGAGAGGGATATGGATGGCTCGCTTATGGCGGCGTTAGAAAGTTTGCGCATTGCGCTTCATGTGACGCGCGTGGCCATTTTTCGTTTACATACAACCGCCCAAACGTATACGTTACAACGCATTCATCATATACAAACACCCTCTTCACGTCCTCTGAAGCATGATGATATCGTGCTTGCGACAGAACACGCCCATTGTTTTGCCCATTTGTATGACGGAAATGTATTTGTCGGGCATACAGATGAATTAGAAGGTGATGTGCGCACTATTTTTGAGGAATGGGACATTCAATCGTTTATGATCGCTCCGATTTTTATTCACGATGAGCGGTGGGGGTTTTTAAGCGTCGTCGATTGCGAACAAAAAAGGACGTTTCCCGCTCATGAACGCGCTATTTTTTTGGCAATTGCCCGCACGATTGGCGAATCGATTAAACGAGAACAAACGTTACATGAATTGCAGCGGATGAAACAAGAAATGGAACAAATGAATGCGACGTTGCAACGAAAAGTGGAAGAAGAAGTGCGTAAAAACCGCGAAAAAGATTTTATGCTCATCGAGCAATCACGCTATGCGACGATGGGAGAAATGTTAAGAAACATCGCTCATCAATGGCGCCAACCGTTAAATGTGCTCGGCTTGCTTTTGCAAGATATACAAGAAGCGTATGCATATGGAGAACTAGACGAATTGTATTTGCGCACGTCCATTCAAAAATGTTTCATCCAAATTCAACATATGTCGCGAACGATTAACGACTTTCGCAACTTTTTTAAACCGCATAAAGAAGCGACATATTTTCGACCGATTCAAGCGATTCGCCAAGCGTTAAAAATTATTTCAGCGAGTTTAGATCATTACGGCGTTCACTTGCACGTCGAAAATCGCACGCGTGCGCATATGTACGGATTTCCGAACGAAATGAGCCAAGTGCTCATTAATTTGTTGACGAATGCGTGCGAGCAGTTTGTTGCGCGCGATATTGCACGACGAATCATTTGCGTGCGCACATATGCGGACGACTCGTTTATTTACATTCAAGTGAAAGATAATGCAGGCGGCATTGATGAAACAATACAAAAACATATGTTCGAACCGTATGTGACGACGAAAAAAGACGGAACAGGGCTCGGATTATATATGTCAAAAATGATTGTCACGAAAATGAACGGGGATGTATTCGTTTCATCATCGCAAAAAGGAGCGACGTTTACGATTCGCATGCCGCGATATGAAAGGGGAAGGGGATTATGATTACGGTACAAACAGATATTAAAGTATTGTATGTTGAAGATGAGCCGGGCGCGCGCGATATGTTAACGCGTTTATTAAAACGGCGCATTCGCGATGTAAAAGTCGCGAAAAACGGTCAAGAAGCGCTCGAACTATTTATGACGTTTCGACCTGACATCGTCATTACAGATATTAAAATGCCTTTCTTGAATGGGTTAGAACTCATCCGCCATATTCGCACGATTGATGAGCATGTGCAAATTATTATTACGACTGCCTATGACGACAACGATTTTTTCATTCGCGCCATCGAATACGGGGTAAATCATTTTATTTTAAAGCCAATTGACCATGAAAAATTTTTGCAATCGTTGCAACATTCGATTTATCAACGTCAGCTCGAACTTGAGCTTGAAAAACAAAAACAATATACGCGCACCATTATCGACTTTCAAGAAAACTTAATATGCATTTTAAACGATGAACGGTTGTTAGATTGCAATTTATCGTTTCAACGTTTTTTCGGGCAAGAACAAATGGAAAAACTTCGTGCCGGTCGGGCGCACGTATGCGATTATTTTCTTCATGAACCCGGCTATTTTTATATGAAAGGGGAAAGGCGTTGGATTCGTCCGCTTATTGACCGCACCATTCCGTTTTTAAAGGTAAAACTGATGTGTAAACAAGGGGAAGAGCACGTCTTTTTAGTGAAAGCGACGTCGTTTCCAGATGAATCGGAGTCGTATTTAGTCGTCTTTACCGACATTACTGCACTTGAAGAAGAAAGCAAGCGAAACGAGTTTTTAGCGACGAAAGACCCGCTCACAAAAACGTTTAACCGACTAAAATTTGATGAGTTTTTTACGCGTGAAATTCAGCGCGCGAAGCGATACAAACATACATTTTCCATCATTTTATTTGACATTGATCATTTTAAAAAAGTGAACGATACGTACGGACATGACGTTGGTGATGCGGTGTTAGTGCGCATGTGTGAAGCCATTTCAAACCGTTTGCGCGATTGTGACATTTTGGCGCGTTGGGGTGGGGAAGAGTTTATTATTTTAGCCCCTGCAACATCGCGAACAGGCGCGTATCGTTTAGCGGAATCGTTACGTCATTTAGTGGAAACCGTTCATTTCCCGAAAGTCGGGCATATTACGTGCAGCTTTGGCGTGTGCGAATATGAACAAGGAATGACGAAAGAGCAAATGGTGAAGCGAGCGGACGAAGCGCTATATGAAGCAAAGCGTGGAGGAAGGAATCGCGTCGTCGTTAGCGAATAGTATAGCGTGAGAGGAGGCGGATGAAATGAAAACAGCGATTGTTGCTGCGTCGAGCCAAGGGCTCGGTAAAGCGATTGCGACAAAACTCGTTTCGCAAGGCGTCCATGTCATGCTTGCGAGCCGCGATGAGCGAAAATTGCACGAAGTCGCTGAACAGTTAAATGCGCTCGGAAAAGGGAAGGCGGCATATACGGTGACGGATGTGACGAATCGAGAAATGATCGAGCAGCTAGTAGAAAAAACGGTGGAAACGTTCGGCGACATTCATTTGTTAGTCAATAACTCTGGGGGACCACCGACAGGGACGTTTGCGACGTTGACAGACGATGATTGGCAACGAGCGTTTGAGTTAAATGTGTTAAGCTACGTGCGTCTTATTCGCGCAGCGTTACCGCATTTGAAAAAGACGAAAGGAAAAATTGTAAATATCGCCTCATCGTCCATTAAAGAGCCGATTCCGGGACTGCTTCTTTCCAATACGTTTCGCCTCGGCATCGTCGGTTTGACGAAAACGCTCGCGCAAGAGCTCGCCCCGTATGGCATTTTAATTAATACCGTTGCACCGGGACGCATTGCGACAGAGCGTGTCGCCTATTTAGACGAACAAAATGCGAAAAAGCTCGGCATTCGCAAAGAAGAACTAGAAGCGCGCATGAAAGCGACGATTCCGCTCGGACGTTATGGCACGCCAGAAGAATTTGCGAACGTCGTCGCCTTTTTATTGTCCGATGAAAATACGTATATGACAGGACAGTCGCTTGTAGTGGATGGCGGCATGGTGAAAGCGATTTAAAATGAGGTGAAACATATGCAAACGATCGGTTTTATTGGGCTTGGTGTGATGGGAAAAAGCATGGCGCGACATTTGCTTCGGGCAGGTTATTCGCTCATCGTATATACGCGGACAAAAGAAAAAGCGGAGGATATATTGGCGGAAGGGGCAGTATGGAAAGATGCGGTGAAAGACGTCGCTAAAGTGGCAGACGTCGTCATGACGATGGTCGGCGAGCCGCACGATGTCGAGCACGTATATTTTGGTGACGACGGCATTCTTGCAAATGCAAAACGGGGGACGTATGTCATTGACTTTACGACGTCTAAGCCATCGCTTGCGGTACGCATTCACGAAGCGGCGAAAGAAAAAGGGATATTTGCCCTTGATGCACCTGTATCAGGAGGCGATATTGGTGCGCGCGACGGCACGTTATCTATTATGGTTGGCGGCGATAAAGAGGCGTTTTCGGCATGCATGCCGCTTCTTTCTCATTTAGGAAAAAATATCGTTTGGCAAGGAGAAGCAGGGGCGGGACAACATACGAAAATGTGCAATCAAATTGCGATTGCGACAAATATGATCGGCGTATGTGAAGCGCTCGTGTATGCGGAAAAAGCAGGATTAGATCCGGAACGAGTGTTGCGAAGCATTTCACAAGGTGCAGCATCCAGCTGGTCGCTTTCCAACTTAGCCCCAAGAATGCTTGCGGGCGATTTTGCTCCCGGTTTTTATGTGAAACATTTTATTAAAGACATGGGCATTGCGCTTGCAGAAGCGGAAACGCTCGGCTTGTCGCTTCCGGGGTTAAAGCTTGCGAAACAGTTGTATGAATCGCTTGCTGAACGGGGAGAAGGACAGAGCGGGACGCAGGCGTTATATAAATGGTATAAAGAATGGTAAAAAGGTGCTTTTAGCGAGCACCTTTTTTTACGTATGACTCGATGCGATCGAGACCTTTTTGTAACGCATCGATCGAGCAAGCGTATGACAAGCGAATATATCCTTCGCCGTATGTAGAAAACGCACTTCCTGGCACGACCGCTACTTTCGCTTCCTTTGCAAGCTTGAGGGCGAACTCAAATGAGGAGTGATGAAACGTTGCGATCGATGGAAAAATGTAAAACGCTCCGTTCGGCTTTTGTACGTGAAAGCCTATGGTGCAAAGGCGGTCGTACACATATTCCATTCGTTCAGCATATTGCTTTTTCATCTCCTCGGCATCGTTTATTCCGACCGTTAACGCTTCTAGCGCTGCTTTTTGTGAAATGGACGTCGCGCATGAAACGTTATATTGATGCACTTTTAATATATGCTCAATGACCCATTGCCGCGCAAATAAAAGACCGATGCGAAATCCGGTCATCGCATGCGATTTGCTGACGCCGTTAATGACGATCGTTTGATCCGGAAGCCATTTTGCAATCGACTCATGCGTGCCTGTAAACACAAGTTCACTATAAATTTCATCCGAAATGACCCATATCGGTTTATTTTTCACGAGCTCAGCGATTTGTTGCAATTCTTCGCTCGTTAACGTCATTCCTGTCGGGTTGGACGGATATGGAAGCACGATACAGCGCGTTCGCTCAGTTATAAACGGCTCGATTTGTTCAGCTAACAGTTTAAAATTTGTTTGGCGCGTATCGACATAGACAGGCGTAGCACCACATAAACGAATAATCGGCTCGTACCCTGGATAAATCGGGGCAGGGAGAATGACTTCCGAGCCTTCTGTTAAAATGGTGCGAAACGCAATATCAAGCGCTTGGCTTGCTCCGACAGTGACGATTACTTCATCGGTTGTATAGCGCAGCCCGTATTTCGTTTCAACAAAACGGCAAGCCGCTTCACGTAAAGGCAAGTATCCAGCATTATGCGTATAAGAAGTAAATTGTTCATCAAGCGCTCGCTTCGTTGCTTCTTTAATATGTTCCGGCGTCGGAAAATCGGGCTGCCCAATTGTTAACGAAATGATATCTTTTTCTTGTGCGACGAGATTAAAAAATTGACGAATGCCAGATAACTGAATATGTTGTACACGTTCATTGATCGGAAGCATCATCGTTTTTCACCTTTCTTCATTTTCTTTTTATTAAACAATAAAAGGTGAACGTTTCGCAATGTGTTTTTGCGTCAAACGTCCACCTTATGTGCTGTTCTGTCGTTTCACAGTCGATCATGCGCGCACATCCTCCAAATGACGATAGCGTTCTCGAAGCTCGTTGTATTGTTGTGCGAGGGTTAGAAACAACGCTTCATCCCGTTGCTCAAGCGCCTTGTCAATATCGCGCATGAGCCGATCTCTTTCGTAGCGAAACAACGCCTGTTCGATCACAAATTGTGCTGCTTGTTTGTAATCTGTGAGATCATACGGTTGAGATACGAGTGCCATATCATTGTACTTTTCAAACATGTTTCATTCCCCCTTAGAGAGAAGAATATTCTTCTCCTTTTCTACATTATAAAGAGTTTTTTGTAAATTGTAAATAAAATTTTGAAAAATGAAAACAAAAAAATAAAAGCTGACGAATGCCAGCTTTATATATTAATAACCGTAATCCCAGTCGATTTCTTCATCATGCCAAAGAACCGCTTCTGTTTCTTCGTCTGCGACTTCTTCCAGTTGTTCTTTTTCTACATCTTCTAAAATCGTAACCGTATGATTTTCTTCAAAAAGAATGGCTAACCCTTTCATTTTGACACCTTCTCTTTTCGTGTTTTTCTTCACAAACATTGTAACGCCCTTCGCTTGTCCACGTCTATGATGTTCATAAAGATGTCAATGTTTTTGTTTTTTCTGAAAATACGAACACATTTATGTCCGTTAGCGAGTGTGCTACAATACAAAAGGAACAATGATCAGGAGGCATCACATGTTTAGCGCTGTTATTAAACCGCTCGTTGTCAATATTACTATTTTATTTTCACTCGTTTTTAATGCAAATTTATTTTTTCCATTTCGCCGAAAAATGATGCTCACTTGGAAACAAAAAATGATGTACGGCGTTGTGGCATCGTTTACTGCCGTTTTATGTATGATGTATCCGATCCAACCGTTAGCGAAAACGAACTTTGACTTTCGTATGATCGTCATTTTAGTGACGACATTATATATCGGAAAAACGGCTGGGCTATTATGTACGCTCACCGTTGTGATCGGACGATTTATGATCGGCGGCCCGTTTGCTTATGCGGGAGTGATCGTTTCCGTATTCGCATACGTTGTCGGCATGTTGTTTCGCTCGTCTTTTTTTAACGTCAAAAGAAAAATATTGTATGGACTTATGATCGTTTTTATTTATCTCATTTTATATATCGCAACGATTATGTACGCCGTTCCGCCGCTTTCTTGGCGATTTTATGTCGTTTACTTCTCCTTTTTTATCGCGATGTTTTTAGCGCTCGTTTCCGTCATCGAACGTCTCATTCAATTTAACGAACAGTTTGACGATATGATTTACGTCGATAAATTAGCGACAGTAAGCGAAATGGCCGCTTCATTCGCCCATGAAGTTCGCAATCCGCTCACGACGGTGCGTGGATTCGTCCAATTTTTAAGCAAAGATACGACCGATGAAAACGTAAAAAAGTTCGCTCCAATCATTTTAGAAGAATTAGATCGGACGAACGAAATTATTACAGAATATTTAACGCTCGCTAAACCAGCATCCTTTCAACTGCAAAAAGTGAACATCGATGACATTTTACATACCTCTGTCCATTTATTAAGTCCGCTCGGTACGATGACGAACGTGTCGCTACATCTCTACACAGAAGGTAAAAGCGACGTGTATGGCGATGCGCATTATTTAAAACAAGCGCTCTTAAACGTGATGAAAAACGGGATTGAAGCGATTGAATACGGTGGGGCGGTGACGGTTCATAAAACGGTCGATGAAAAAGAAAAGGAAGTCATTATCACGATTCGCGATACAGGAAAAGGAATGACTGAAGATGAGCTGAAAAATATCGGCTTGCCGTACTATACGACAAAATCGAAAGGAACCGGGCTTGGAAGCATGATCGCCTCTCGGCTCATTCGCCAAATGGGAGGAACGATGGCGTACGAAAGCCGACTGAATGAAGGAACGACGGTCACGATTACATTACCGCTATATGAAGGGGATTAGTCCCCTTCTTTTTTCATATAGTCGATAAACATCGTGATCGTATCGATCGTAAAAGTCGACAGCGGTTCAGATAAGTGAGAAAACATCCATAGTTTTAATGCCCCAAAATATAGTTGAAGAGCGATTAACGAAAGCGTTTCGGAAGATCGTTTCGTTCGAATGTCTCCGCATCGTTTCCCTTCTTCAAATATGTTCGTCAACATATGAATAAAAGGAGTGAACGGAAGCGTCTCTTGTTGTTTTCCCGTATAAATATGTACCATGGATTTCGTCACTTCTTTTCCGAGTTTTTCGTGCATCGTTGTTAATTCATAAAACAACTGCTCGATTTGCTTATGCCACGTTCGTTCCTCGCTTTCTTGCACTCTTTTGCATACACGTTCTACATGGGTGGAAAATACGCTTTGTAATACTTCTTCTTTCGTACGAAAATAATTAAAAAATGTTCCTTTCGCCACGCCAGCTTCATTCGTAATTTGCAAAACGGTCGTTTGCTCATACCCTTGTTTTTGAAATAATTGAAGGGCGGTTTGTTGGAGCAATATTCTCGTTTGCTTTTTTTGTCGCTCTCTTTTCATTATGAATCCCCCGTCATCATCTTCTACTTTTATTATAGTGATTTTTACCTAGGAATAAAGTATTATTAAAAAAGATGAAAATTTTGTTTAGACATGTATGATTCGCATATATATGGAAAGAAGCGTGAAAAGGAGGGAATGGACATGTGGGGCGTCGATTCAGCTGCAAAAGTGACGGAAACGTTGCTTACGTGTGTCAGAACACAATACGGTTTTCCGCAATTTTGGGGAAGATATGTGACGACGGTGCCGAACGTATCGGACGGTTTGACGAAAGAGGAAATTGCATTTATTCGAGGGCGCGGCATAAAAATTGCACCGATTTACAATGCGTTTCGTGAGGCGACACAATACGAAAAAGGAAGAACGGCAGCGCGAAATGCGATTTTTCATGCGCGCAGATTAGGCATTCCGAAAAATAAAGTCATTTTTGCCAATATTGAAGATGAATTTCAAGTAGATGCCGCATGGATTCAAGCATGGGTCGATACGTTTTATCCGAGCGGATATCGTCCGGGTATATACGCCAATCCGACGAAAGGAGCGTTTGGTGCAGCGTATTGTGAAGCGGTAAAAAACGATGAACGAATCGCCCAACAAACGATCATATGGAGCTCATACCCGCGTCCGGGGGCGACGCCAGCGGCCAAAGCACCGACGTATCGCCCGAACGTGCCGAATTGCCGCGCGAACGTTTGGATGTGGCAATATGGGCGCGATGCCGACCGTTGCGCCATTGATACGAACGTGGCAAACCGAAAAATAAGCGACTATTTGTATTAAAAATATTTTTCGTCCGCGATAAGAAGTATGATAAAATAACGGTAAATGATGTCGTAATGGAGGCTGTTTTATGGAAAATAAACATGGAATTTTATTAGAAAGTGGGACGAATGAACTAGAAATTGTCGAATTTTTAATTGGTGAAAACCGATTTGCGATTAACGTCATTAAAGTAAAAGAAATTATTCATCCGATTGCACCGACAAAAGTGCCGCATGCCCATCCATACATCGAAGGCATTATTGAATTGCGCGGTGAAGTGCTACCGCTTATTGATTTAGCGAAAGCGCTCGGCTTTGGGCCATCAAACAATCCAGCGCAAGATAAATATATTGTTGCGGAGTTTAATCAACAAAAAGTAGTGTTTCACGTCCATAACGTCACACAAATTCATCGCATATCATGGAAACAAATCGAAAAGCCGTCGCAAATGTATCAAGGATTGGAAAGCCAAATTATCGGCGTTGTGAAATTAAACGGCCATATGATTTTATTGCTTGACTTTGAAAAAATCGTCGTCGATATTAACCCGCAATCGGGCATTCATGTCGAGCGTGTGAAAAAGCTTGGCAAACGTGAGCGGTCGAATAAAAAGCTAATCGTTGCGGAAGATTCACCGTTGTTACGTAAGCTTCTTCACGACACGCTCGCGGAAGCAGGGTATGTATATGTCGAGTTTTTTGAAAACGGCGAAGATGCGTTACATTATTTACAATCGATCGTCCAAAAAGGAAAGCCGGTGGAAAGCGAAGTGCAATTAGTCATTACCGACATTGAAATGCCGCAAATGGACGGCCATCATTTAACGAAGCGCATTCGCGAAGATGAAACATTAAAACATTTACCAGTCATCATTTTCTCCTCGCTTATTACCGACGATCTTCGTCATAAAGGGGAGCGCGTTGGAGCGACAGCACAAGTAAGCAAACCGGAAATTGCCGAGCTTGTGCAAATGATTGATCAATATATTTTGTAGTAGGGGATGGCTATGGATCGTTATGAAAAATATCGCCAACATTTTTTAAAAAATATCCGCAAACGGTTAGAAGAATGGGAAACGGTAGATGAAATTGCCCATCAAGACGTGTACCGCCTACTTCATTCCATCGCTGGCACGGCCGCGATGATCGGAATGACGGATATCGGAAATTATGCGCGCCAGTTAATGGAACAATGGGGAGAAGACGAAAGAAAAAAATGGAAAGCGACAGATGTGAAAGAGCGGCTAGCCCCGCTTTTTCAACTTTGTTATGAACAACAAATTGAAGAAGTGGCAAAAGGAAAACAAGGGACGAAAAGAGGAGACGAACCGACCGTTTTGCTTATTGATGATGATCCATCGTTTTTAATGTATGTGAAAGAACAACTGGAACAAAACGGATGGTACGTTGTCGCGATTGCCGATCCGGTCAAAGCGGTCGCTTTGTTTTACGATGTCCGCCCGGATTGTGTCGTCATTGATATTCATATGGGGAAAAAAACAGGGTTTGAAGTATTAACGTTTTTAAAAGAAAAATTAAAACAACAATTTATCCCGATGATTATGGTGAGCATTGATGATCGAAAAGAAACGCGCATAAAAAGCTATGAAATGGGCGCTGACGATTTCATTCCAAAACCGTTTGAGATCGACGAATTTATCGTACGTATTCGCCGTCAACTTCAGAGAAAGCAACTAATTGACGAACTGCTTCTTTTAGATGAACTGACGCACGTCTACAACCGAAAATATATAAAACAAGCATATGAACAATTAAAAAGCGATTGGCATCGCACGCACGAACCGTTTTGTTTAGCGGTGCTTGACATTGACCATTTTAAACGAGTCAACGACCAATACGGACATTTAATTGGTGATGTCGTTTTAAAACAATTTGCGCAATTTTTAAAAGCGAACGTCCGTGCACGCGATATCGTCATTCGTTTTGGCGGAGAAGAATTTGTTGTATTATTGCCGGCAACAGAAGCGGCAGAGGCGTTTCTTGTGTTTGATCGCCTGCGTGAACAGTTTGAACGGATGACGTTTCAAAGTGGCGATGTGACGTTTTCGTGTACGTTTTCAACGGGCATTGTTGAAGTGAACGATCCAACGAAGCCGATCGGCCATTGGATTGAATTGGCCGACTCTGCACTATATGAAGCGAAAAATACAGGAAGAAACTGCGTCGTGCTTGCGAAACAACAAAAAGCATCACATCGTCGCACGGTGAAAGTCGCGATTGTCGATGATGATGCCATTGTGCGCGCGATTGTGACAGACGTCGTCCAAAAAATGTTTACGAAAGAAAAAGTGACGCTCGATTTGCGCGCGTTTAAAGATGGCGAGCAGTTTATGACGTCCGATTGGCATGATGGAAAAGAACCGTGCCTCGTCATTTTAGATAGGGTGATGCCGAAAATGGATGGACTTGAAGTGTTACAACAACTGCGAAACCGAAAAGACTCCTCGCGGTATAAAATCATTATGTTAACAGCAAGAAAAAGTGAAAACGATATTGCCCGTGCGCTGGAGCTCGGTGCAGATGACTATATGACAAAGCCGTTTAAGTTGCTTGAGCTTGAAGCAAGAATACGCCATATATTAAAAAGGATGAATTAGTCGTGTTCCATGAACTTGTTTTGTTTGCTGTCATCGTCGTCGCTTTATTCACCGCTTTACTTGTGATGTTTCTTTATTTAGTTGTTCGAAAAATAAAAGATGGCAAATGGAAACGAGAAGTAAAAAGGTATAAACAACGATATGAACCGGTGTTATTTCGCTACTTAGCTTACGGTGACGAACAAGTCCCTGCTCCGTCATCGTCTGCACAACATGTTGCGGTAATGGAACTACTCGATCATTTTATACGCGTTCTTGCCAATGAGGGCGTAAAGGAGAGGGCGACAACGTTAGCCGAGATGTATTTTGTCGATTATTTACGCGCACAACTTGCCCATCGGCGGCTCGGAAGAAGAATGAACGCCCTCTTTTTTATTGAAGATTTTCATCTTCGCTCGCTCGTCCATGAGTTAGAAACGATGTACGAACAAAAACAGCTAACGCCGATGGAAAAGCGCCAACTGTTAAAAATGTTTGCGCTTTTTCAACATCCGAACGTATATGAATATATGAAACAAACGGATGAATCGTTTACGCAATTTGATTATCGCCTCATTTTATCGCGCATGGACGACCATATGTTTGCGAAAATGGTTGACCATTTTTTTGATTGGAATGAAAAAATACAATATGCGTTAATTGATATGATTGGCATTATGCAAAAACTTGCGCACGTTTCATTTTTGCGTACATTGCTTCAACATGAGCAAAGCGAATATCGCGTTCGTGCATTAAAAGCGTTAGCACAAATGGCATATCCACTCGACGTTGAACAATTGCGCGTTCATTTCCAATCTCCTGTTTGGCAAGAGCGTTTAATGGCATTACGACTGTGCGCACGTACGCGCCGGCAAGAAATGGTCGATCATATTGTTTTGTTAATGAAAGATGCTGTATTTTCCGTTCGATCGCAAGCGGCAGAAGCGTTGTTGCGCATGCCGAACGGACTGGACATACTCGAACATATTGCGCAAACATCAGACGATCGCTATGCGCGCGATATGGCGCTTGAATGGTTAGAAAGAGGTCGAGAACATGATTGAAATGGCGGCGATGTTCGTCTTTTATTTTATGCTGGCGGTCATTTTGTTTTATACGTTTTTACTCGTTGTTTCGTTCGTTCAATTGCGCCGCATGTACGAATTGGACGAATGGGAACCGTATGAAGAAATGCTCGATGTGAGTTATACGAAACCCATTTCGATTTTAGTGCCTGCCTACAATGAAGAAGCCGGCATTTTGGCGACTGTTCGTTCGTTACTTAGCATCGAATACCCAGAGTATGAAATTGTCGTCATTAACGACGGCTCAACCGACGATACGCTTGAGCGGCTGAAGAAAGATTTCGATCTCATTGCGATCAGGCGCGTCATTCGTGAACAACTCAAAACGAAACGTGTGCGCGCGGTGTATCGTTCACGCAAGTTTTCTCATTTATTTGTCATCGATAAAGAAAACGGCGGAAAAGCAGATGCATTAAATGCGGGCATTAATTTTTCAACGTATCCATACGTTTGTTCCATGGATGGCGACTCGGTCATTGAACGCCGCGCCTTTTTAAAAGTAATGAAGCCGATTGTGGACTCAGACGAAGACGTGATCGCCTCTGGCGGAAGTGTGCGCATCGCTAACGGCTGTGACATTGAAAAAGGGGAAGTAGTGCGCATAGGACTTTCCCGTCATCCGCTCGTCATTATGCAAGTCATTGAATATTTGCGCGCCTTTTTAATGGGACGTATCGGATTAAGCCGTCATAATTTATTATTAATTGTCTCAGGTGCCTTCGGTGCCTTTTCAAAACAATGGGTTATTCGTGCCGGCGGATATGCGCATACAGTTGGAGAAGATATGGAACTTGTCGTCCGACTTCATCGTCTCATTAAAGAAACGAAAGCAAATAAAAAAATTGTGTACGTGCCTGATCCGGTTTGTTGGACGGAAGCGCCAGAGTCGATGACCGATTTGCGCAAGCAACGGCGGCGCTGGCATCGCGGGTTGTTTGAAAGCCTTTGGCTTCATCGGCGCATGTGGTTTAACCCACGTTATGGCTCCATCGGGCTCGTGTCGATGCCATACTTTTTACTGATTGAATTTTTAGGTCCTGTTATTGAGTTGTTCGGCTACATCCTCATGATCGTTTCGCTCATCTTAGGAGATGTGTATATTGAATTTGCTATTTTACTATTTCTCATTTCTGTTTTGTACGGTTCAATTTTTTCCATGGCTGCCGTGTTATTAGAAGAATGGACGGTGCGGAAATTTTCGAGCGTCTCAGACGTTGTGTACCTCTTTTTTTATTCATTTACTGAAACGTTATGGTATCGCCCGTTGACGGTGTTATGGCGCTGTGAAGGAATCATTGATGTGCTGTTAAAAAGAAAAGGATGGGGAAAAATGAAAAGAAAAGGTGTGTCGAAATGATGAACAAACAACGTTGGCTCGTTTTATATATCGTCTTTATTTTTCTGATCATTTCTTCACCGTATTGGTTATGGAAAATAAAACCTGACACGACGTTACACGTGTTGATTGTCAATAAAACGGTTCCAGATGATACGTATCGTGAACATAAAGGGCTCGTTTGGCTATTAAACCAACAAAAGTACGTGAAGCCAAACGGAACGCGCTACGATGTGAAAAAAGATTATGTCGGGTTTATGCCGACGACAAAAAAAGAGCGACCATGGCCGACATCGTTACAATCGTATGATGTCATTTATGTCGCCGATACGTACGGCGTATATGAAAATGATTTGACGACAAAAAAAAAGAAAGGGAAGCGCTCAAAAAAAGTGTACGGTGGCTTGACGGAACAAGAAGTCAATCGATTGCACGAGGCGATGTTTGCCGGAAACAAAACGCTCATCGCCGAGTTTAATTCGTTTGCAAGCCCGACGGATCCGTCTGTTCGCAACAAATTTTATAGTTTATTAAACGTCGAATGGACGGGCTGGATTGGCCGCTATTTTCCGAAACTTGAAGATGACGAAGTGCCTGGTTGGGTAAGAGAAAATTACGAAAAACAATATGAGAAACGATATGCATTTACCGGTCCGGGTTATGTGCTTGTTGATGAACACGATCGGCTCGTCATTTTGGATAAAAAAGAAATAGGAAAACAAGGGGTGCTTTTTACTCCGACGAAAAAAGGAGAAAAAAAGCTTGCGATAGAAGGTTCCATTCCGTATTCGTATTGGTTTGATGTCGTAAAGCCTATACATAATGAGGAAGTGTTAGCGACATATACGCTGTCGTTATCGGAAAGTGGGAAAGAAAAATTACAAGCGCTCGGGTTGCCGACGGCGTTTCCAGCCGTTGTTCATCATCGCAATGCGCGCTATGAGGCGTATTACTTTTGTGGTGATTATGCAGATGAAGGAGATGTACCGAGCATATATCAAACGGTCGGCATCGACGTATGGCGTAAATGGACGACGCGCCACGACCCGAATAGCACCGCATCGTTTTATTGGAAAGCGTATGTTCCAATGATGAAAACGATTTTTCAATCGATGCATCATGATGAAAAACGTACGGTCGAACGAACGATTGCGAAAACAGACGACGGGATTCAACTCGCGGGACGCGTCGGAGAGCAATATATACAAATTTATCAAAACGGAAAATGGAAAAACATGTTGTTAAAAGGGGTCAATATGGGAATCGCAAAACCGGGTCATTTCCCGGGTGAAACGGCGATTACGAAAGAAGAATATTTCCGTTGGTTTAAACAAATTGGGGCGATGCATGCCAATGCGATTCGTGTGTACACGATTCACCCGCCTGCGTTTTATGAGGCGTTTTACGAATATAACGAAATCGCCGAGCAGCCTTTATATTTATTTCATGGGGTATGGGTGAATGAAGAAACGTTTTTGCGCACAAACGATGCGTTTGCAAAAGAAAATACGGATGAATTTGTTGCGGAAATGAAACGAACGATCGATATCGTTCACGGGCGCGCAAACATCCCAGCTCGTCCAGGGCATGCGAGCGGCATATATCGATACGATATTTCGCCGTATGTGCTCGGCTGGATTTTTGGGGTCGAATGGGAACCGACGGTCGTTCATGCGACAAATACGAAACATGCGGGATTACTAGATTATAAAGGGACGTATGTGTACACAAAAGATGCGTCACCGTTTGAAATTTGGCTTGCGCGCATGATGGATGAAGCGATCGCATACGAAACGAAAACGTACGGCTGGCAACGTCCGGTCAGTTTCACAAACTGGGTGACGACGGATTTGTTAACACATCCGAGCGAGCCGTTAGAAAAAGAAGATTTCGTATCGGTAAACCCGAACGTCATATATCCGACAAATAAAATGCATAGCGGCTTGTTTGCGTCGTATCACATTTATCCGTACTACCCAGACTTTTTAAACTATGAGCCGAAATATGTGAATTACATCGATCATCGCGGCGAGAAAAACAACTATGCTGGCTACTTAAACGATATGAAACGAGCGCATCGCATGCCGATTGTCGTCGCCGAATTTGGCGTGCCGTCATCGCGCGGAATGACGCATCGCAACGTATATGGGATGAACCAAGGGTTTCATTCCGAACAAGAACAAGGAATGATCAACAAAAAATTGTTTGAAGACATCGTTCATGAAAACATGGCAGGCGGTTTTATTTTCACATGGCAAGATGAATGGTTTAAACGAACGTGGAACACGATGGATTACGATAATCCTGACCGTCGTCCGTTTTGGTCTAACGCGCAAACGAACGAACAACAATTCGGTTTACTTAGCTTTGATCCAGCGGAAAATGAAACGATGATGATCAAAGTCGACGGACGAAAAGAAGATTGGGCATTTCAACAAATTGCTCCTGCCTTTCGACAAGACGGGCGTGCGCTCTATATGACGAGCGATGAACGGTACGTTTACATTCGTTACGACACAACGGTTAAACAAGACAAAGACGTCTATATATTGTTTAATACCGTACCGAATCAAGGGCAAGCGACCATTCTTGATGTGCCGAACGTACGAACAGAAGGCGTCGATTTCGTTCTCCATTTGCGCGGTGAAAAAGAAGGACGATTATGGATTGATAGTTATTACGATTCGTTTTATTATCATTACGGACACATGTTAAAGATGATTGACCGTTTGCCGTATGCGAACAAAAAAAATAACGGTATATATCATCCGATTCGTTTGACGCTCAATAAAAAATTACAAATTAAAGGAAAAACGTATCCGTTCGATTTTTACGAAACAGGCGTCATGACGTTTGGTACAGCAAATCCGAACGATAAAGCATACAATTCTTTAACAGACGTAAGCGTCAGCAAACAAAAAGATGGGTATGAAATTCGCATCCCGTGGGCGCTTTTAAATATGAAAGACCCGAGCATGCACGAAGCGATGGGAGATATGTGGCAAGGCGGGCTAGCAAGCAGCCGAACGATTGACGGCATTCGCGTTGGCGTGTATGAAAAAGGATTTTCGTATCCTGAACATTTAGATGCAAAACATTTTTATACGTACACATGGAACGGTTGGGAACAACCGACATATCACGAACGGTTAAAACGTTCGTACACGATTGTGAAACAAATATATGAAAAAGTAGAAGGAGAGGGGAAATAATGGCGAAAATTTTGTTAGCGGAAGATGAAGAAGTGTTGCGCATGCTCGTTGTCGATACGCTAGAAGATGAAGGGCATGACATCGATGAAGCGTGCGATGGGGAAGAAGCGTTGGAGATGATTAAACAAAACGATTACGATTTAATTTTACTTGATTATATGATGCCAATATATACCGGTTTAGAAGTCATTCAACAAGTGCGTCAAATGCCCGATAAAAAACATGTAAAGATTATGATGCTATCGGCAAAAAGTCAACAGGCGGATCAACAACGTGTACTAGACGCTGGCGCCGACTATTTTATGGCAAAGCCGTATAGCCCGCTTGAATTAGTGCAACGAATCGAGGCGATTTTACATGGAGAAGATGCGTAACTATTTTCGGCAAAGCTTAGCAAGACAATTTGTCGTGCTCGTCACTAGTTTTTTAGTCGTCTTTGTCATCGGGGCGGCATCTTTGTTTCTATATCAAACGTCGTTAACGTCGACGTTTGAACGAAAAAAAGAACAAATCGAAACGAAGATGAAATATGCCCAAGAAATTGAACGGGCGTTTAACCAGGCGTTTTCTGATACGCGCGGCTATTTAGCGTTCAACCGAAAAGAATTTAAATTAAGCATTTTTCGCGAACAAGAACATGTGCAAACCGCGCTTGATGCATTAGAGTTGGCAGCGACGACAAAAGACGATAAGCAATTTCTTTTAAAAGCGCGCCAGTTTGCTAGCTATTATTTCGGCACGCTCGTTCCGCAAGCGATTGAAGCGTTTGAAAACGGCAACATCCAAAAAGTATTAAGCTTATCAGAAAACGGCGGAACCGCATCGATTGAACAATTTCAATTTCAAATGAAAACGTACAAAAATACATTAAATGAACAGCTTGATGCGGAATTTCAACAGTTGCGCAATGATCAAACGACCGCGCAAACGGCGTTTATTTTATTCATTTTGACGATTTTGACGATTTTAATTACAATCGCGCGTATCATGATGACAAAAATCGGAAGACCGCTTAATGAACTTGCCAAAGTGGCTGAAAAAATGGCGAACGATGAGCAAGTCGTCTATGACGTCCGTGAAGCGAAAAATCGCGAAGATGAAATTGGAAAATTGGCAAACGCCTTTAAAAAAATGTTAACGAGCATTCAAGAAAAAGAAGAAAGCTTAATGGCGCACAACGAAGAATTGCTTGCGCAGCAAGATGAATTAGAGGTGCAACAAGCCGAGCTGGAACAAGCGCTTGAAACGATGCAGGCGCGAGAAAAAGAATTAAAGCGTCATAACGAATTTGTTCACGGACTATCGAGCTCATTGGATAAGCAAGACGTGTTGCAAAGCATCGTGTTTCATATGGCGCGCATTATGGAAGCGGATCGCGGCATGATCGTTTTAATGAACGACGAAAAAACGCATGCGGCATTCGGATTGTCGGCGCATGGGGTAGAACAGTTTTTAACATATATTTATAACGGTCTACATCAACGATTGTTTGAGCAAAAAAAGCCGTTTATGCTAAAACGGGAAGTTACAGCTTCTGAAAAAGGGTATCATGAAGAAACGATGTTTGTACATGACATCTTTTTGCCTGTTCTTTCGAATGAAAATGAAGTGGAAGCGATTTTAGTATTTAGTCGCTTCGGCGGACCGTTTTCTGATGAAGAGATTCAAGAATATGTCGGTTTAACGAAACAAATATCGATTTCACTGCAAAAAATTGCGCTATATGAACAGTCAGAACAAGCGCGCGAAACGGTACAACATATTTTAAATACAGTACAAGAAGGCATTCATTTTGTCGACAAGAACGGCAACAGCAAGATCGTCAATAAACAGATGGTTGCACTGCTGCAAAAACAATCGATTGCTGAACTTGAAGGTGCCAGTTACGAACAATGGGCGCGCGGCTTAGTTGAGCAATCTGATGCAGGGAAAACATTGTGCGACTATTTACAGTCGATTATTTTTAACGGCGATGAAGAACGTGAACCGTTTGTGTACCATTTACCGCAAAAACGAAAAGTCATTCAAGTGTACGCCAAGCCGTTATATCGCAATGGGGAGCGACAAGGGACGGTATTTGTCCATCGCGACATTACGAAAGAGTTTGAAGTCGACCAAATGAAATCGGAGTTTGTGAGCACCGTCAGCCACGAATTGCGCACGCCGTTATCAAGCGTACTCGGCTTTACGGAACTGATGTTAACGAAAGAGTTAAAGCCAGAACGGCAGAAAAAATATTTAACGACAATTTACCAAGAAGCGAAACGGTTAACGGCGCTAATTAACGACTTTTTAGATGTACAGCGAATGGAGTCTGGAAAACAAACGTACGACAAAAAATACGAAGATCTCGTTTCGATTATTGAAAACGTCATTGAAACGCAAAAAGTAAATACGACGATTCACCAGTTTCATGTCCGAAAAGAAACAGACAAAACGACGGTGCTCGGCGACCGCGACAAGCTCGCTCAAGTGTTTACAAACTTAATTAGCAACGCGATCAAATATTCGCCAGAAGGCGGCAATATTACAGTACGCATATACGAACGAGGCAATCGACTATGTGTCGATGTGCAAGACGAAGGGCTAGGCATTCCAGAAGAAGCGATCCCGAACTTATTTACGAAATTTTATCGCGTCGACAATTCCGACCGTCGCCGCATCGGTGGAACAGGTCTTGGACTGGCGATTGTAAAAGAAATTGTCAAAGCGCATGAAGGAGAAGTTACTGTCACATCCGAATTGAAAAAAGGAAGCACGTTTACCGTTTCCTTGCCGCTTGTCACGTTGGCGCGCGGTGGAGATGATGAACGCGAAACGGATGAAAAACAAGCGCATGCGCACGTCATTATTGTTGAAGATGATGAAAATTTAGCTGCGTTATTAGAAGCGGAATTAAAAGATAGCGGGTTTCGCGTCAAACTCGTCAAAGAAGGAAAAGAGGCGATTGAGCTCATTCAAAAAGAAAAACCGGATGCGGTCGTGTTGGACATTATGTTAGAAGAACATGACGCATCTGGTTGGGATGTGTTAAAAGCATTAAAACAAAATGAAGAGCTCGCCCATATTCCAATTATTATTTCTTCGGCGTTAGAAGAACGGGAAAAAGGAATGGCGCTCGGCGCAAATAGTTATTTAGTAAAACCATATCAACCGAGCCAACTATCGAAAACGATTTTGCAAATGTTGTTGAATAAAGAGCGACAAGGAGAAATTTTTGTCCCACTGAACGAGGAAGCCAATTAAGGTTTCCTCTTTTTTTTGCATAAAAAACGTTTGTCATTGCAAACTAGTAAAAAACGAAGCGGAAGAAAAAGGGGACAAGATGATGTGGTTTACGAAAAAAAATCGAATAGATGATGTGGCGAAACAGCTTGCCCATTCGCCAGATTTTATGTGCCGCCGCATTGCATGTAAAGGAAAAAACGTATACGTTCTCTTTTTAAGCAATTTAATTAATCACGCTCATCTTCAACAAAACGTCCTAGCCTTTATTCAAGCACAACAACACGTATCGATTGAGCAGCTGGCGCGCTGTTTGCCGATTGGCGCAGTGAGCATATGTGAAACGGAAAAAGAAATGGCGTCATATATACGCGACGGTTGGGCGGGCATTTACATCGAAAAAGAAAAGCGTGGTCTTGTCGTCAACATCGCAGAAAAAGTCGAACGTTCGCTTGAAAAAGCGGAAACGGAATCGCTTGTCCTCGGTCCGAAAATGTCGTTTACCGAGTCCATCGATACGAACATTCGTATTTTGCGCCAAAATATTACCGATCAAAAATTGGTGACTGAAAAAATGACGATCGGGGTGCGCAATCCGCTCGATGTGCGCGTCGTATACATTGAGGACATCGCCGATCAAACAAACGTTCAAACGGTGAAGCAACGGTTAACGGAATTGCAAATTGACGAAGTGATCGACAGCTCCATTTTAGCGCAACTATTAGACGATCATGCATATACGATTTTTCCGCAATATTTATTAACGGAACTGCCTGACCGCTTAGCGTATAGTTTATTAAAAGGGCGCATCGGCATTTTTGTTGATCGTAGCCCGACGGTCATCATTTGTCCGACGACGTTTTTTAGCTTTTTTGAGACGACGGAAGACATTTATTTACGCTGGACGATGAGCACCGTCTTGCGCGCGGTACGCATGCTTGGCATTTTCGCTTCCATTTTTTTATCACCGTTATATGTCGCCGTCATTACATATCATTACGAAGTCATTCCGTCCGCTTTATTGTTAACGATTGGCGAATCCCGTTCGCGCGTGCCTTTTCCTCCTGTCATTGAAGCGTTATTTTTAGAATTTATGATTGAACTATTGCGTGAAGCAGGGGCGCGCTTGCCGACAAAAGTCGGTCAAACGATGGGTATCGTTGGCGGTATCGTTCTCGGACAGGCTGCAGTGGATGCCGGATTTACGAGCAACGTGCTCATCATTATTGTTGCATTAAGCGCGCTCGGTTCGTTTACGGCACCAAGTTATGAAATGGGGGCAACGATTCGCATTTTACGCTTCCCAATCATTTTACTCGCAGCGCTTTGGGGGCTTATCGGCATATTTATTGGCGTCAGCCTGTTGCTTATTCATTTATTAAAGCTTACATCGCTTGGACGTCCATATTTATCGCCGATGTATCCGTTTCGTTTTGCAGATATGAAATATGCGCTCATTCGCTTGCCGATTAAGTTTTATAACGAACGTCCGAAAACGAACCGTCCGCAAAACTCCCGCCGTTTTTCATGGCGTGAAGCGATGAAACGAAAGGATTTGGATGAATGATGAAAACGCCAAACGAACGGCTATCCGTGAATGCGTATCTCGTTTTTTTTCTCGTTCATACCGCGCAAATTGGCCTCGGCATCGTCGGCGTGCAGCGCGTCATTTTCGTTGAAGCGCGCCAAGATGCATGGATTGCCGTCCTTATTAGCGGGTTATGGATTCATCTTATCGTTTTCGTCATTTGCCAAACGTTAAAATCGTCGGAACATGACAACATTTTTTCGCTTCATACGTTCGTGTATGGACGTGTGCTCGGTTGGATCATGAACGCAGCGGTTGTCGTTTATTTTTTAATGGCGTATACGTCTATTTTGCTCGGTTATGTGGAGATGGCATTAACGTGGATGTACCCCGATTTTCCGCTTTGGGGCGGTGCGCTCATTTTAGTGCTTTTAACGGTATATGCCCTATATGGCGGCGGATTTCGGCTCGTGGCTGGCGTTAGTTTTTTAACGTTTTTTATGGCCATTTGGATCGTTGTTGTCGTTTTTCAACCGTTGAAATATGCGGAGTGGATTCATTTACTCCCTATATTAGAAGCGACGCCGAAACAAATGATGAACGGCGTATTAAAAACGTCTTACACGATGCTCGGATTTGAAGTGTTATATCTCATTTATCCGTTTGTAAAAGAAAAAGAGCGCGTTCATCGCTATGCGCAACTTGGTGTGTTATTGACGACATTGCTCGTTGCCATAGTGACGGTCATTGCGATTGCTTTTTTTAGTCCGAAGCAGCTCGATGTGACCATTTGGGCGTCGTTGTCGATGTTTTCGATCGTCAAATTTCCTTTTATTGAACGGTTTGAATACGTCATTATTCCGCTTTGGCTGCTCGTCATTTTACCTAATTTGCTCATGTTTATGTGGGCGATGACGCGCGGCGGAAAAGCGCTTTTTCATATAAAGCAAAAATACGGATTATTTATTTTCGCATGTTTATCTTTCTTCGTTGCGATGATGTTTGAAAAGCGAGCGACAATTAACGAGTTTATTGATCAAGTCGGATGGTATGGGTTTTCGTTGAGCTTCGTCTATCCATTTTTCTTATATGTTTTTGTGCGCATCAAAACATGGGCAAAGGGGAGCGCAAAATGAAATGGTTGATCATCGTCATGTTGTTGCTTAGCGGTTGTGTATCCCCGCGCGTATTAGAGCGACAAGGCATTATTACAGCAGCAGGATTTGATAAAAAAGGAAAGATGTATGAGGCGGGATCGGTTATGCTTTCGTTCCAAACGACAGGTTCATCGATGTCCGAAGTCATTGAAGCGACAAATAAAACGAGCAAAGGGCTTCGCCAAGATTTAGAGGCGCAAACGAGCCACGATTTAGGTTCGGGACAAATTCGCGTCGTTGTATACGGAAAAGAGCTAGCAGAGAAAGATGGGATTTTTCCACTCACCGACACGCTACAACGCGATGCAAATATCGGCTCGCTCGTTTATTTAGCTATTGCGGAGCCGAACGCAAAAACAGTCATAAAAAGTAAAAAACATGAAGATACGCCCGATATTGGCACATATTTATATCGATTAATTGAAAAAAATTTGCGCAGTGAATCGCTATTAGCCGCCACGTTGCACGAGTTCATTCATAGTTATTACGACGTTGGCAAAGATCCGGTTTTACCTTGTTTATCATTGCGTGACGACAAACCGATTATTGAAAAAGTAGCACTCTTTCGCGGAGACAAATTTGTCGGAACGGTGCGACTCGACGAAAGTTTTTACATAAAAATATTAGCCTCAGAGTATAACACCGGACTAAAAAATGTGACGGTGTCGCGCGAAGATGTCGCTCCGTTATTAATAAAGAAAAAGGGAAAAAAAGTGAATCTTGTCATTAATGAAATAAAAACAAAACGGAAAATTAAGCTCGTTCGTCAAAAACCATTTCCGCATTTCCGTGTTACGGTCAAGATGCAAACGGAAATTTTAGAGATGTCTGAAAAAATGAAGCCAATTATGCAAGCGAATATACACGTGCTTGAGCGAGCAATTGAAAAACAAATGAAAAAAGAAATCAATCAGCTATTGGTGAAATTAAAAGCATATAAAACGGACCCGATCGGATTTGGACAAATATATGACCATTCGGTGCGCAAATTACAGTTGACACATAAACAATGGTTGCCATTGTACAAAGATGCACGGATCGACGTCGATGTGAACGTATCGATTTTACGCACAGGAACAATTGACTAAATTTCGTTTCTTTCTGAAAAATTATTTTCAATTATCGTCACGTATGGTTTAATAAAAAAAGGAGGGAAGAAAACAAAAAGCGAGGATTACAACATGAATGAACAGCAGTTTCTGTTCCAACACCCTCCATTGATAAAATGGGAGGCCGTTGGGCAACAGTTTGATCAATGTGCGATTTTTTTTGTTACGAACGAAGACGGAACGATTGTGTATATGAGCGATTTGTTCATGAAACAACTATCGCGCCGCTATGGCGTCGTGCAACAACTCGTTGACCGTGCCCAAGAAGCCATTTCTACATTATATACAAACGATACGTGGCGCGGAAAAGTGACGGTCGATCAACGTCATGCGTATATGCACGTGCATTCGTTTCAATCGCATTTCATTTGGACAGGGTTCTTTTTGTTAGACGATAATGATTCGGATACATTAACCGGCGTCTTGTCGTACGATTCGTTTCAACATATGCTTTGCGAGCGAATGAATCAAAATGAACCGTTTACGTTATTGTCGTTGAATTTAGACCGTTTTAAATTCATTAACGATTTAATTGGCTATGAACGTGGAAACGAATTGTTAAAACAAGTAGCGGAGCGATTGCGGCGCTATGAAGGTGGCATCGTCGCTAGACAACATCGCGATCAATTTTTTCTCGCTTTTTATACCGTTGACCGAAATGAGCTGCGTCAAGTCATCGAGGAAATCATTCAATTATTTTCGGCTCCGTTTCAACTGACAGATCAAGAGCTGACGGTGACGCCAAGCATTGGAGTAAGCGTCTTTCCTCACGATGCAACCGATTGGACGACGCTCATGTCGTTTGCGGATTTAGCCCTTGAAATTGCGAAAGAAAACGGTGGAAATACGTACTGTTTTTATACGAACGAATTAAAAAAGACGAACGAACAAAAATTGTACATTCAACATAGCATTCGAAAAGCGTTAAAACAAAATGAATTTACGCTTCATTATCAACCGATTGTCGATATTAAAACAGGCGATATTGTGGCGGTGGAAGCGTTATTGCGCTGGTATCATCCGAAGCGCGGATGGATTTCACCCGCAACGTTTATTCCGATTGCCGAGGAAACGAATTTAATTCAGCCAATCGGTGAATGGGTGTTGCGAAAAGTATGTGAACAAAGTAAAGTGTGGAGGAAAAAAGGGCTTCCACACGTGCAAATGGGCATTAACGTTTCTATTAAACAATTTTTGCAAGCCGATTTAGTGAAACATATTGAACAAGTGCTGCGCACGTACGATTTAGATCCGTTTTGCTTAAAACTAGAAATTACAGAAAGTATGGCGATGCATCATATTGACTATGTGCTTGCTCAACTTCAAGCGTTAAAAAATTTAGGGCTTCAATTGGCCGTTGACGATTTTGGGACAGGCTATTCTTCATTAAACTATTTAAAAAAACTGCCGGTCGACATCATTAAAATAGACCGTTCGTTTGTACAAGATATGGTAAAACATTCATACGATTTATCGATCGTTCGCGCCGTCATTGAAGTGGCGCACAGCTTACAAATGAAAGTCGTTGCTGAAGGGGTGGAAACGGAAGAGCAACTTGCCATTTTAAAACGAGAAGGTTGCGACCGTGCCCAAGGCTACTATTTCAGCAAGCCGCTTTCAGCTGAACAGTTTGAACAATTAGTCCAAAGTAAAAAAGGGCGATCTCATTAAGAGGCCGCCCTTTTGTGTAATATAATAAAGTATGCTTGTTGAAGCTCGAAGCTTGTCCTTAACGAAATGTTTTCCCGAACCGCTGCGGACGTGACCAATCGTATCGTTTCGGCTTCGGTTGCACATCTTCAGGTGTGACGCCTGTGTATGCTTGAAGTAAACGTTTCGCTTGAGACAACGGCATTTTAGCAACAGGGTTGCGATAAGAATCGTCCAACGTACCGAGATGAGGCAAATGCTTGAAGTCTTCTTTTGTTGGAGGTATGTGGAAGTAATATTGACCGATCGCCACAAGCACATCCGACTTTTGTTGGCTGTACTTCGGATTTCGGGAAAAATGAAGTCCAACTTTTTTCGCTTTCCCTTCTTCGAGCATTTTTTCAATCGTTTTTTTCTTGAGCAAATACAAGTAAGAAGGATTTAACGCAGTTTTCGCATGACGGTTGACAGTAAACAAAGCGACCGATAAGTTTTCAACGGTGCATTCGACTGTTTCCATTGGCATTCCACTCCTTTTTGAAAGATAATATAAAACTTCAGATTTAGGGAGCTGTCTAGCTCCAAGCGCCATCGGCTCGAGTCGCTCCGCCCCACACTGCGGCGGCGACAGCCTCCTCGGTGGGGCTTGTGCGCTCTTCGCCGATAAGCGGGCGCTTTTCGCTTTTCTTTTATACACTTTTATTATACACGATCGTCTATGTTTTTGGAAAATTTTCAATTTATTTTTTTAACGGAGGAGGGTAAATGGTGAAATATGGAATTATTGATATCGGCTCGAATACGATGCGGCTTGTCATTTACGAACGAAGCAAAAGCGGTCGGTTGCGCGAGCGAGAAAATGTAAAAATTGCAGCTCGGCTGCGCAACTATTTAACAGAAGACGGCTTTTTTACAGAGGAAGGATTGCGCGTTCTTTTAGATGGACTACTCACATTTCAAGATGTGACGCGTTTTCATCGCCTGCACGATGTGAAATGTGTGGCGACGGCAACGATTCGTCAAGCGCGCAATCGCGATGAGATCGTTCGCTTTATTGCAGAAAAAACCGATTTTCGTATTCGTATTTTATCCGAATATGAAGAAGCATACTACGGTTTTTTAGCTGTCATTCAATCGACGTCATTTCATGAAGGAATTACGGTCGATATTGGCGGAGGAAGTACGGAAGTGACGTATTTTCACAATCGCGAACTTGTCGACTACCATAGCTTCCCGTTTGGTGCATTATCGTTAAAACGTCAGTTTGTCGCTGGCAACGTGCCGACAGATGAAGAACTGCAAACGTTACGTGCATACGTTGACAAGCAATTTCAATCGCTTCCGTGGCTAAAACAACGCCGTTTGCCAATCATTGCGATCGGGGGAAGCGCCCGCAACGTCGTGCAAGTACATCAAATGTTACAAAACTACCCGATTGCCGGCATTCATCAATACGAAATGAATCGCGACGACATTGTACAAGTAAAAAAATATTTGCGCTCATTGACGTTTGAACAGCTGCAAAAAGTCGAAGCGTTGTCGAAAGATCGAGCGGATTTAATTATTCCAGCGGTCGAAGTGTTTCAAACGTTATACGAAACAGTTGATGCGACGACGTTTATTTTAAGCCGCAAAGGATTGCGCGACGGCATTTTTTACGAACAGTTTGGGCCGATCGTCTTTCCCAGCGTACTAGATGAAAGTTTTTTTGAACTAGCCCAAGATTACGAAGTGAATACAAACCACGTACAACACGTATTAAAACTTGTCATTCAACTGTTTGACCAAATGCGTGCGCTTTCGCTTTTTCCGCTGACCGGAGAAGATCTCGTCTTATTAAAGCGCGCCGCTCACGTGTTTTATTTAGGGCAATATGTCGACGAAGAAGCGAGCAGCCAACATACGTTTTACCTTTTAGCGAATCGAACGATTGACGGATTAAGCCATCGTGATCGTGTGCAACTTGCGCTTGTTGCTTCGTTTAAAAATAAAACGTTGTTTAAACAATATGTGCAGCCGTTTCATGCGTGGTTTACTCGCGCAGAACAAAAAAAGCTTCGTTTTCTTGGCGCGCTATTAAAATTTGCTTACAGTTTAAACGATACGAAGCGAAACATCGTTGATCGCGTGCAGCTTGAGCTTCAAGATGAAACCGTCGTCGTACATCTTTTTTGCAGTCAATCGTTTAAAGCGGAAGAATATCAAGCGGAAAAACATAAGAAGCATGTCGAAAAAATGTTAAAACGCCCGATTCAATTACAGTTTCATTTGGAGGGATGAATATGGATTTAAGCCATCCGCGTTATTATAATAACCGCGAATTAAGTTGGCTTGCGTTTAACGAACGCGTTTTGCAAGAGGCGATGGACGAGCGCAATCCGCTGTTGGAACGGTTGAAATTTTTAGCGATTTTCAGCTCGAATTTAGATGAGTTTTTTATGGTGCGCGTCGCCGGGTTAAAAGATCAAGTAAAAGCGGGATTTAATAAGCCGGAAAATAAAGCGGGATTAACGCCGAAAGAACAGTTGAAAAAAATTGCGAAAAAAACGCATGCGCTTGTGAAGTGGCAGTACGACATGTACAACGAAACGTTGTTGCCGATGTTAAATAAAGAAGGGGTACATTTGCTTGCGCCAACCGAATGGAGCGCTGAACAAATGACGTACTTGCAGTCGTATTTTATGAAAAATATTTTTCCGGTATTAACGCCGATGGCTGTCGATGCGTATCGCCCGTTTCCGATGTTGTTGAACAAAAGTTTAAATTTAGCGATCGTCCTTGACGATGAAGAAGATGAAGAAGATCGGAAAAAATTAGCGATCGTGCAAGTGCCAGCGGTGTTAAATCGCTTCATTCCATTGCCGGCAAGCGACGGCATGCATGTGTATGCGCTGTTAGAAGACGTCATTACGATGTTTATTCATACGTTATTTAAAGGGTACAACGTTTCGTCTGTGACGCAATTTCGCATTACGCGCAACGCCGATTTAACGATTCACGAAGAAGGGGCGCGCGATTTATTAAAAGAAATTGAAAAAGAGTTAAAAAAGCGAAAATGGGGCGCAGCGGTTCGGCTTGAAATGAGCAAAAAAGGGTTTGACGAATGGGTGCTCGATTATTTATTAGATGAGTTAGAAATTCACGAAAAAGATGTGTATCAAATTGATGGGCCGATTGATTTGACATTTTTATTTTCGTTTTATTATGAAGTGGCGAAATATAAAGAACATCTCATTTTCCAAACGCTCATTCCGCAACCGCCAAAAGATGTAGATGACGATGAAGATATATTTGAGAAAGCGAAAGAGCGCGATTTATTGTTTCACCATCCATATGAATCGTTTGAGCCGGTCATTGATTTTATTTCCGATGCCGCAGACGATCCAGACGTGTTAGCGATCAAACAAACACTTTATCGTGTCAGCGGAGACTCTCCAATTATTGAAGCGTTAAAACGGGCGGCGGAAAACGGCAAACAAGTGACCGTTCTCGTTGAATTGAAAGCGCGGTTTGATGAAGAAAATAACGTGCAATGGGCGAAAGAGCTTGAAAAAGCAGGCTGCCACGTCATTTATGGCATGACGCATTTAAAAACGCATAGTAAAATTACGTTAATTGTGCGCCAAAAACATGGGAAAATTGAGCGGTTCGTTCATTTAGGAACAGGCAATTATAACGACGCGACTGCCAAAGTGTACACTGATTTCGGTTTGATTACGGCGAATGAACAATTTGGTGAAGATGCGACAAACTTTTTTAATTATTTAAGTGGCTATATGGAAAAACCGGAATTTCACCATTTAGTCGTCGCCCCGTTTGATTTACGGCAACAATTTTTACAGCTCATCGACGAAGAAATTCGCTATCATAAACAATATGGCGATGGGCGCATCATCGCAAAAATGAACTCATTAACAGATAAACAGCTCATCATGAAGCTATATGAAGCGTCTCAAGCAGGGGTACAAATTGATTTAATTGTGCGTGGCATTTGTTGTTTACGTCCACAAATGAAAGGAGTAAGTGAAAACATTCGCGTCCGCAGCATCGTCGGTCGCTTTTTAGAGCATAGTCGCGTATATTATTTTCATCACCACGGACAAGCGCGCGTCTTTTTGTCATCTGCCGATTGGATGACGCGCAATATGGACCGCCGCATTGAAATTTTATTTCCGATTTTTAACAAAGAATTAAAACAGCGGCTCATTGACGTATTGCACATTTTGCTTGCTGATAACGTGAAAGCGCGCGAGCAAAACGAAGAGGGAGAATACGATTACGTGAAGCGAAAAGAAGGAGAAGAAGAAGTAGATAGCCAAATGATTTTATTTCAAATGGCATACGATGTTGCAGACGATGAAGAATAAGGAGATGATGACATGAAAGAAAGCGGAGCGGTTGCCCTTGGGGGAGCGCTAGGGGCGCTATGTCGATACGGTGTAGCGATTGTATTCCCGTTTCTTTCGTTTCCGTGGGGAACGTTGCTCGTCAATTATGCCGGTTCATTTTTGCTTGGGGCGCTTACGTCTTACGTCGGAAAGAGAAGCATGGCGGAATGGTTGCGTCTTGCCATCGGAACAGGGTTTTGTGGCGGATTGACGACGATGTCAACGTTTAGTAAAGAGACGATTGCGCTATGGCATGACCATGTCGGACTGGCAAATGTATATGTGCTCACATCTTTTGTTGGAGGCTTGCTTTTTTGTTATGCAGGCGTGTATGTTGGGGAACGAATGGGTATGAAAAAAGTAGGTGAGGCGTCATGATTACCGTTGCGCTTGGCGGAGCGTTTGGGGCGTGGTGCCGCTATCAGCTTGGCATATGGCTATTACGTTGGACGAAAAAATCATCTGTGCCGCTTTCCATTTTGTTTATTAATTGGCTCGGTTCGTTCGGGCTTGGCATGGCGCTTGCCCACGACGTGCAAGCCGTCGGGGTAACGATTGGCTTTTTTGGAGCGTTTACGACGTTTTCAACATTTAGCGTCGAAGCGCTGCAACTATTGTTGCGAAAACAATATAAAGAAGCGTTTTTTTACATCGTTGCTTCGCTTATCGGAAGCATATGTATGTTTCAAGCCGGGTTTATGTTATAACCCGGCTTTTAATGTGAACAACGTTAATTCTGGTGGGGTTAAAAAGCGAAACGGCATGCGCGTCGTTCCAAGTCCGCGATTGACGTATAAAGTGAGTTGCTGTACATCGTAAAACCCTTCGACATATTGTTTTGCTAGCGGAGGGGTGACGAGCGGTCCAATCCACGGCAGTTGAATTTGTCCCCCGTGGCTATGACCAGACAGCTGAAGATGAAACGGATAGACGCTCGCTTGCGTCACGAGGTCGGGTTCATGAATAAGCGCAATCGTATACGTTTCCTTTGGCAACTGTTGCACCGTTTTGGCGAAATTCGGCTGACCGAGCATAAAATCGTCTAACCCTGCGATGACAATTTGTTCGTTGCCTTGACGAACACGTACCCATTCGTTCACAAGGAGACGAAATCCGGCGTTCTCCATCATGTCTTTATATATATTTGTTCCGTATCCGCCGTGATCGTGGTTTCCATAAATACAGTACTTTCCAAGCGGAGCATGAAGCGTTGCCAATAACGATGTAATCGCAGCGACATGTTCGTATTTATTCGGTTTATCAAGCAAATCGCCTGTAAAACAAATGAGATGCGGATTGAGGTCGTTCATTCGTTGGACGACGCGTTGAAAATGGTCAACAGAATAATGATACCCTAAATGCACATCGCTAAATTGAAGAAGCCGACATCCATCAAAGCTTTTTGGAATGAGTGGGTGCACGATGTCATAACGCCGTACGGTCAACTGCCTCGGCTCAATATATTTGGCATACATATATCCCGCCGTTGAAAGCAATGCTCCTTTAACGAATAAAGAAAAAAACGTGCGTAAAAAATCTCGTCGTTTCATGTCTCAAACCTTACCAAATGAAAATGTTCTTCATTCATTATAAAAGAAAAAAGTTGATAAAAACAGTAAAAACAATGTTAAAAATTTTCTAAATATATAGTACAATAAAAATGAATGAACAACCATTCATAAAAGGGGATGAGAAGATGAAGGGGAAAGTCGTGATTGTGACAGGCGGTTCAAGCGGCATGGGGAAATATATGGCGAAGCGTTTCGCGCATGAAGGAGCGCACGTCGTCATTACAGGAAGAAGAAAAGAAGCGCTTGAAGAAGCGGCAGCTGACATCGGTGGAAGCGTTTTACCAATCGTTATGGACGTACGCCAACCGGAATTAGTCGCAGCGATGGTGAAAGAAACGGATGAGCGTTTTGGGAAAATTGATGCGCTCATTAATAACGCCGCAGGCAATTTTATTTGCCCGGCGGAAAAGCTATCGATTAACGGCTGGAATAGCGTCATCGACATCGTCTTAAACGGGACGTTTTATTGCAGCCGAGAAGTCGGGAACTATTGGATTGAAAAAGGACAAAAAGGATCGATCATTAACATCGTTGCTACATATGCTTGGGGAGCAGGGGCGGGCGTCATTCATTCGGCATGCGCCAAAGCAGGTGTGTTAACGATGACGCGCACGTTAGCTGTGGAATGGGGGAAAAAATACGGCTTTCGTGTAAACGCGATCGCTCCCGGTCCGATTGAGCGAACAGGTGGGGCGGAAAAACTCATTTTATCGGAAGAGATGGAAAAGCGCGTGAAAGATAGCGTACCGCTCGGCCGATTTGGCACGCCTGAAGAAATTGCCGGCGTCGCTTCATTTTTACTTTCCGATGCGGCTGCGTATATAAACGGGGAGTGCATCACGGTCGACGGTGGACAGTGGTTAAATCAACATCCGTTTTAAAGCGACGTTTGCTAGCGTCGCTTTTTTTATTTTTGTTATGGTATAATGGGTGAAAAAAACGGGGGAGGCGGCGTCGTTTGGATGCGCTAGACATTTTAACACACATCGATCAAGTCGTTCCGCATTATCAACCGATTTTTAGCGCTGACGAGCAATGCATCGTTGGATACGAAGTGCTCGGTAGATTTCAGCATGGCGATGAAGTCGTCAGCCTCGGTCCATTTTTTCACGACGAGACGATTCCAGAAGAATTTCGTATGGAAGTTGACAGCGTCGTGACGACGAAGGCGCTCGATCAGTTTGTGACGGAGCGACCAGCACCGCTTATTTTCATTAACCGCGATGCAAACGTGTTAATGGTTGATCGGGGAGAATCGTTTTTACAGCTTCTTCTTTCATATAAAGAAAAAGGACTACAACTGAACCAAGTCGTCCTTGAAATTACAGAGCATCGCTTTAAAGGGGACGTACAGCAGCTCGGTCACGTATTGACGTATTTGCGTACGTACGGCATACAAATCGCCGTCGACAATATCGGAAAAGAAAGCAGCAATTTAGATCGCATCCGGCTGCTTGCGCCCGATTTATTAAAAATTGATTTGCATTCGTTGCGCACATCAGCAACGACGACATCGTACGACGACGTTCTTTATTCCATTTCGCTACTCGCGCGCAAAATCGGGGCGACGCTTTTGTATGAAGATATTGAAAACGCCTTTCAGCTACAATATGCATGGCGAAATGGCGGGCGGTACTATCAAGGTTATGATTTGCATGAACCATCGCCTTCGTTTCTTCCAAAAGATTTATTAAAAGAGCGATTGCGCAATCAGTTTCATACGTTTATTCAACATGAAAAAAAGAAACTGCAAACGTTGTACGACATTTCCGAACAATTTCAAACGCGCATATCCGACCTTGTCGTGAAACATAAAAAAGCATCGTCGTTTAACGAACTCATTTCAAGTTTAGCTAAACATTTAAACGATTGCAGTTTTCGCATTTACGTTTGTGACGATGACGGCTTCCAGAAGTCTGCCAACATGTTTAAAAAAGGAGACGCATGGGAGCTACAGCCGCAATATGAAATGAAAAATTGGAGCTGGCGTCCGTATTTTTTAGAAAATATCATTCGTATGCGCTCGCGCAAACGCGGCATTTTATCGGACTTATACAGCGACATTGAAACAGGGGAGACGATCCGCACGTATTCGTATCCGCTTGATGAGCATCATTATTTATTTATCGACTTAACGTATGAATATTTATTTGAACATAATGCTCATTTGTAATAAAACGTCGCTTGCGGTGGAAAAGTAAGCATGAGGTGAACGATGATGGACACATTTTCTTGGATTCTTTTACTTATCGCAAGCGGAGTATTAGTTTGGGGATTTGTTTATACGTATCAACTTGGCAAGCGGCAACGTACGCAAGGAGAATACGATACGAGCGTCGGGGAAAAAGTAGCTGCCCATCCATATGTACGCAATCCGGTTTTTATTGCATACATCGTGTTTGTCGCTCTTTTGCTCGGGTATATCGCATACGTCGCCTTTCAAACGTAAGCCCGCTTTTGTGGGCTTTCGTTTTTGTTTACTTTTTTCGCGAATCTTGGTACAGTAGTGAATAGTCGTTGAAATACGTATCGGAAAGGAATGAATGTCATGTCGCAATTATTAGGCATTATCCAACGGTTAATTAGCTTACAAGAACAAAAAACAGGAACGAACGAAGCGCCACAACGCAACTTTGAAGTGAATGGTGAAAAAAAATGTAGCGTGACATATTATGAAAAAACGAACACGTTCGTATTAGAAGTGTACGAAAAAGGCGAGAAGCCGAAATCGTATCAATTCGACAACATTGATATGATCGCCATTGAAATTTTCGATTTGTTGAATTAAGTCTTCACATAGGTGAAGGCTTTTTTATTGCACTTCTCGCTTTTCCATATCGAAACGAACATGATACAATGACAAATGGGGATTATATTGTGAAAGGCGGAATGACGATGCAACAACCATCGCTGACTGAACTGATGATTCCGTCCGATAAAGTGGCGCACGTGCAAGTGGGGAATCATTTACAACACGCGTTACTCGTCTTAACGCGCACAGGATACTCAGCTATCCCGGTATTAGATATGACGTATAAACTGCAAGGGCTCATTAGTATGACGATGATTATGGATGCCATTTTAGGTATTGAGCGGATCGAGTTCGAGCGGCTTGACACGATGAAAGTCGAACAAGTGATGCAGCGCAACATGCCGCGCCTACATATAAACGATTCATTTTTAAAGGCGTTGAAGTTGCTTATTGATTACCCATTTTTATGCGTAGAAAATGATGACGGTTATTTTGTAGGTATTGTGACGCGGCGTGAAATATTAAAGCGGTTTAATCGCTCGATGTACGAAAAGCGACGATAGGCTTGTCACCGTTTATTTCATTTGTTAAAGTAAAAAAATAAAACGATAAGGAGGAAGTTGCGATGATGATGGATGCAAATGAAATTATTTCCTTTATTCAAAACAGCAAAAAGAAAACACCTGTGAAAGTATACATAAAAGGGGACGTCGCTGACATCGATTTTGGCCCGAGCGCGAAAACATTTATTACAGGTCAGACAGGCGTCGTATTTGGCGAATGGGCAGACATTGAAGCAGCGCTTGAAGCGAACAAACATAAAATCGAAGACTACGTCGTGGAAAACGACCGTCGCAATTCTGCGATTCCACTTCTTGATTTAAAACATATAAAAGCGCGCATCGAGCCGGGAGCGATTATTCGCGATCAAGTGCAAATTGGCGACAATGCCGTCATTATGATGGGGGCGGTCATTAATATCGGCGCCGTTGTTGGTGAAGGAACGATGATCGACATGAACGCTGTGCTTGGCGGACGTGCGACAGTCGGGAAAAACTGCCACGTGGGTGCGGGAGCAGTACTTGCTGGTGTCATTGAGCCACCGTCAGCTAAACCGGTCATTGTAGAAGATGATGTGATGATCGGAGCAAACGCGGTCATTTTAGAAGGAGTAACGGTCGGAAAAGGTGCGGTCGTTGCCGCAGGTGCGATCGTGACAGAAGATGTGCCTCCATATACTGTTGTTGCAGGTGTTCCAGCGCGCGTCATTAAACAAATTGACGAAAAAACAAAAGCAAAAGTAGAAATTAAACAAGAACTTCGCCAACTATAAAGCGTGGAATGGATCCACGCTTTTTTCAAAAGGAGGATCGAAATGTTTATAAACATCCGCCGCGATTTGCATCAAATTCCTGAGCTCGGCTTTCAAGAGTGGAAAACACAACGATACATATTAGATTATTTAGCTCGTCTCCCACAAGAACGGTTGCAAATGAAAACGTGGCGCACAGGCATTTTCGTGCGTGTTCTCGGCATGGCACCGACGAAAACGATCGGCTATCGGGCGGATATGGACGGATTGCCGATTGACGAACAAACAGACGTGCCGTTTCGCTCGACGCATGAAGGACGCATGCATGCATGTGGGCACGATATGCATATGGCGATTGCGCTTGGTGTGCTTACTCATGTCGTCCATCATCCGATTGACGACGATATGCTTTTTATTTTTCAACCTGCGGAAGAAGGACCGGGCGGGGCGCTTCCGATGCTTGAAAGCGATGAAATGAAACAATGGATGCCCGATATGGTGATCGCTTTGCATATTGCTCCTGAATATCCGGTCGGAACGATTGCGACAAAAGAAGGGTTGTTGTTTGCGAATACGTCCGAGCTTTTTATTGATTTAATCGGCAAAGGAGGACATGCGGCGTTTCCGCATGAAACGAAAGATATGGTCGTTGCCGCCAGCGCCCTCATTATGCAGCTGCAAACGATCGTTTCGCGCAACGTCAATCCGCTAGATAGCGCGGTCATTACGATTGGCAAACTGACGAGCGGCACCGTACAAAACGTTGTCGCCGAGCGGGCAAGGCTAGAAGGGACGATTCGCACGTTATCTCCGGAAGCGATGGAAAAAGTAAAAGGGCGTATTGAAGCGATCGTGCGCGGCATCGAAGTCGCTTACGACTGCGAAGCGCATATTGATTACGGTTCGATGTATTACCAAGTGTACAACGACGAGACATTAACGAACGAATTTATGCAATTTGTGGAACAAAAAACAGATGTTCATCTCGTTCGTTGTCAAGAGGCAATGACGGGCGAAGATTTCGGTTACATGCTTGCGCGCATTCCGGGCTTTATGTTTTGGCTCGGCGTGCAATCGCCGTTCGGTTTGCATCATGCGCAATTAAATCCGAACGAACAAGCCATCGATGTCGCCATCCAACTACTCACCCGTTACGTCACTTGGAAAGGAAATCATCATGTAAAGGAAGAAGAACAATGAAATTACGAGAACAAATGCCATCATTAGACGGAGCAACAGTTATACTAAACGGAAACGTCACTCGCGAACAGCTCATCGGTAAACCGACGCTCGTTCATTTTTGGGCGGTGAGTTGCCATCTTTGTAAAGACGGAATGAAACAAGTAAACGCATTTCGCGATCGCTATAAAGATGAATTACACGTCATTTCGATTCATATGCCACGGCGCGATGGCGATGAAAACGTAGAAGTCGTCAAACAGCTAGCTGAGCAATACGGCATGACCCATCCGATTTTCATTGACAACGACCATCGTTTAAAAGAGGCGTTTGATAATCGCTGCGTGCCAACGTATTATATATTTGATGCAGATGGTAAGCTTCGTCATTACCAAGCAGGTAGTGGCGGTGTCAATATGCTAGAAAAACGGCTTTTGCGTGTGCTTGAAGAAAACCGAACAAGAGGGGATATTGAATGAAAAAGAAGGAGTTTGCTGTCATCGGCCTCGGACGATTTGGCGGGAGCGTATGTCGTACGTTAAGCGAACAAGGCATGGAAGTGCTTGCGATTGATATGAACGAAGATAAAGTGAACGAATATGCATCGATTGCCTCACAAGCCGTCGTTGCCGATTCAACGGACGAAAACGTTTTGAAAAGTTTAGGCATTCGCAACTTTGACCACGTTATCGTTGCCATCGGTGACAACATTCAAGCGAGCATTTTAACAACGCTTATTTTAAAAGAGCTCGGCGTCGAAAAAATTACGGTAAAAGCGACGAACGATTATCATGAAAAAGTGTTGAAAAAAATTGGTGCCGACCATATCGTCCATCCTGAGCGAGATATGGGCGAAAGAATTGCGAACAATATGATTTCAAACAACGTGCTTGACTATTTAGAACTGTCCGATCGCCATAGCATCGTCGAAATTGTCGCAAACGAACGGCTCCATGGTCATTCGCTTCTTGAGTTAGACATTCGTGCCAAATACGGAATTAACATCGTTGCAATCAAACGAAACAACGACATTATCGTTTCACCGCTTGCCTCAGAAGTCATTTACGCAGGTGATATTTTAATCGTCATCGGTGCCGATCAAGACATTGACCGGTTCGAAAGCGAAGTCGTTGGAGAATAAAAAGAAGGTGTCCAAACGGGCACCTTCTTTTCAACAATCTGAAAGACAGAATATATTTCCGTCTTTTTCATTAGGTATGGTTATTTATGATATTTGTCCTTTCAAGAATTCTTTTTTCTTCTAGATATTTCAATTGGATTTCAAACACTTTTTCTCTTGGTACGTAATGAATGATTCCTTGTTTCAAAAGTGCATCCACTTTTTTTACTTTTTTCATTATTTCTCCCCGAAGCTTTGTGTTTTTAATTTCAAAAGGAACATCATTTAAAGTATATGGTTGGCCAATGAATTGTTTATGAATCACATACATATTTTGTATCAATAAATAACTATCATAACGATTTATTTTAATGGGGTGTATAAAATCTGGTCTTTTCATCGATAATGCTTTAATCTTTCCGTTTTTATCATCATCTTTTGTGATTGGAATACAAAAAAGCCCATCAGGGAATTCTTCTTTTTCAATGACTAAAATTAACGCAGGTCTTCTCTCTTTTATAGGTACTTTGTATTGTGTCCAATCGGTGATTGAAAAAAATTCTTCCTTGATGAAATAAATTTTAAAATGTTCAGACATATCATAATACCCCAATCCAAAAAAAGAAGCGGATACCCCGCTTCTTTTTCTGACAAGTTTTCGAGTCCGCCACTTATTAGTCGCCTGCGGATGAGCGACAAGTTTTCGAGTCCGCCACTTATTAGTCGCCTGCGGATGAGCGACAAGTTTTCAAATCATTTGTCCGATCTTTTGCCACCGCAATTTCTAATGGTGGCGAAAAGACAATCGTAGGTAACTAAAACACCCTACATTTATATTTTCATTATATTCAACGGAATTTATTCTGTCAATGAACATACTTGTTAAATTCCTTATTATACTAAACGAAGAACTTGTCTTTTTTCTCCTACAAACATTTCACTCATCCCAATAAAATATTTGAAAGTAAAGGAGAAAATGAAAGAAGGTGTCCAACCGGGCACCTTCTTTCCTATACTTCCATAATAATTGGTAAAATCATTGGCTTGCGTTTCGTTTTTTCGTATAAAAACGGTGCGAGCGTATCGGTAATTTCTGTTTTAATGTCCGACCATTGATTTGTTCCTTGTTCAAGTAGCTGTTGTAAATGTTTGGCGATCAGTTGTTGGGCATCGCTAATTAAGTTGCCGGATTCACGCATATAGACGAATCCGCGTGAAATAATGTCTGGTCCGGAGGCGATTTTCATTTCTTTCATGTTAATGCTTACAACGACGATCACTAATCCTTCTTCTGACAAAATGCGACGGTCGCGCAAGACGATGTTGCCGATATCACCAATGCCGCTTCCGTCGATATACACGGAACCGGACGGAATTTTGCCGACGATGCTTGCTCCTTCTTCACTAATGCCGAGCACGTCTCCATTGTCCATAATAAAGCAGTTTTCTTCTGGGACACCGCAATCGACCGCAAGTTTTACATGCATTTTTTGCATGCGATATTCGCCATGAATCGGCATGAAATATTTCGGTTTCATTAAGCGAATCATTAATTTTTGTTCTTCTTGTCCCCCGTGACCAGACGTATGAATGTCGCTAAGCGGTCCGTGAATGACTTCCGCTCCTGCGCGCGCCAGCATATTAATAATGCGATTGACGCTTACGGTATTGCCCGGAATTGGCGAAGATGAAAAGACGACTGTATCGCCCGGCATAATTTGAATTTGACGATGCGACCCGTTAGCGATGCGCGACAACGCTGCCATCGGCTCCCCTTGACTTCCGGTACAAAGAATCGTGACGCGATGGGCAGGGAGGCGATTAATTTGCGACGCATCGACAAACGTATCTTTCGGACATTTAATGTAGCCGAGCTGTTGGCCAATTTCAATAGCCGCTTCCATGCTTCGTCCGAATACGGCAATTTTTCGATTGTTTAATACAGCGGCTTCCGTCACTTGTTGTAAGCGGTGAATGTTCGAAGCGAACGTCGCAAAAATAATGCGTCCTTGCACTTTTCGGAAAATGTCGTGAATGCTTTCGCCGACGCGCCGTTCCGACATTGTAAAATGCGGGATTTCGCTATTTGTACTATCGGACAATAAACAAAGAACGCCTTCTTTTCCGATTTCGGCCATTTTCGTTAAGTTCGCTGGCTCGCCAACAGGCGTAAAGTCGAATTTAAAATCGCCCGTATGAACGATTTGACCGACTGGCGTTTTAACGACGATGCCGTAGCTATCTGGAATGCTGTGCGTTGTACGGAAAAATGTCACCGCTGTTTTTCCGAACGAAATGACGTCGTCTTCTTTTATTTCGATTAGTTTCGTTTGACGCAACAATCCGTGTTCTTCTAGCTTGTTGCGAATGAGCCCGAGCGCCAATTTGCCGCCGTAAATCGGGACGTTCACTTGGCGAAGCAAATACGGAATGCCGCCAATATGGTCTTCATGTCCGTGCGTAATAAATAACCCTTTAATGTTTTCGGCATTTTTCACTAAATAGCTGTAATCAGGGATGACGTAATCAATTCCGAGCAACTCGTCTTCTGGAAATTTAATGCCGGCATCAATGATGATGATTTCATCTTCATATTGCACGCCATATGTATTTTTCCCAATTTCGCCTAGACCGCCGAGAGCGAAAACACCGACTTGCTTATTTTTTAACATGTTCATTGTTTAATCTCCAATACGTGAAAATGAGCGTTTTGTTGTTCGTACGCTAAATGTGCTCCCTCGAGCGGTTGAATGTATTCAATATTGATATGACGGTCTTGTAATTTTCGGCGCACATCTCGCTCGCTATCCGCTTCAATGTATAGCGTCTTCGTTTTTTCTCTTACAGGTACTTCATCGATCGTATCTTGGTAAAACACTTTAAAAATCAACGTCCATCTCTCCTTTTCATCATTTGTTTAAAAAATAAAGTGTTAGCCCCGAGCGTTTTCCGCTTTTCTTATTATATATAAAAAGTGTGGAATGGGAAACAAAATTGAAAAGAAGCCCTTCAACCGAAGGGCTCGTACAACTATGCAATCGATTTTCTGCGCAAAAGTTCTTTCCATTGTTTGAGCAGCTTGCGTTTCAACTTTTTCAACATGACGCATCACTCCTCACTTTTATTGTATCCGATTTTGCAGGAAAGTAAATGTCTTCTCTATGATTTATTATAAGAAGATCATCGACAAATTTTGCATAGGAAAATATGCCATTGTTTAACCAATTCGTTGACAATGTGATGCAATTCGGTTACGGTAGGTTTGTGAACTTTTACACGAGGAGCGAGAAACATGGAGAGAAAGATCGTTTTTTTCGATATTGACGGAACGTTGTTAGATCATGAGAAACAGTTGCCGACATCGACATATGAAGCGATACATGAATTAAAAAAGCAAGGGGTATATGTGGCGATCGCGACGGGGAGAGCGCCATTTATGTTTGAATCGCTTCGAGAACAGCTCGGAATCGAATCGTTTGTTAGCTTTAACGGACAATATGTCGTTTTTGAAAAAGAAGTGATTTACAATCAACCGCTTGATCGCGAACGGCTTCACGCCTTAAAACAAATGGCGCACGACAATGAACATCCGCTTATTTTCATGGACGCTGACACGATGCGGGCGAGTGTAGCCGATCATCCGTACATTCACGAAAGCATGGGAAGTTTAAAATTTGCCCATCCGCCATACGATGAAACGTATTACGAACAAAACGATATTTATCAAGCGCTTTTGTTTTGTAAGCCGGAAGAAGAACAGCCGTACGTTACAGCGTTTCCGACGTTTCATTTTGTGCGCTGGCATGCGGTATCTACAGATATTTTACCGTATGGCGGTTCTAAAGCAGAAGGAATTAAAAAAATGATCGCGCAGCTCGGTATTGCGCGCGAAAACGTATATGCGTTCGGCGACGGGTTAAACGATACGGAAATGTTGCGCTTTGTCGGCACAGGGGTAGCGATGGGGAACGGCCATGAAGAAGCGAAAAAAGTAGCCGATTTCATTACAAAACCGGTCGATGAAGATGGCATTTTATTCGGTTTACGTCAGCTCGGGTTGTTGAAATAAAAGGTGTCCGCAATGGACACCCTTTTTTTAACGTTCAATCGGAATGGCGCCAGCTGGCACGTCGTACGGATGTTGTTTATTAATATGATCATAAAACATAATGCCGTTTAAATGGTCAATTTCATGTTGAAATACGATCGCAGGCAATCCTTTTAAACGTAGCTTCACCGTTTCGCCTTCAAGCGTCGTCCCGGTGACTGTAATGCGCATATAGCGAGGAACGTAACCGGGGATCGGCTCGTCGACGGATAAACATCCTTCTCCGCTCGTTAAATAACACATTTCAACGGAATGGCTTACAATTTTCGGATTAAATAACGCATAGCTATGTAACGTTCCTTTTTCGTCCGTCACATGCACCGCAATCATGCGCTTCGAGACGTTAATTTGCGGCGCAGCTAAGCCGATGCCCGGACGAAGTCCATACGTTTTCGCTAACTCTGGATCTTGGCTCATTTTTACATATTCCAACAAGCTTGCTAAAATGCGGCGATCTTCTTCGGATGGGGGAAGCGGCACTTCTTCAGCTACTTTTCGTAACGTCGGATGACCGTCTTTAATAATATCTTTCATCGTAATCACGTTGTTTCCTCCTCACACGCAGTATAACCATTTTTTATTATGAAGGATGGAATGAAAAAGTGCAATTGCGTGAGAAACATACATATTCACGTTGTAAAACAGAAATAATACAGATTAACGAAAAATAGTATAACAGATTCATAACACAGTTAAAATTTTCTAATTTTCATTTTTATATAGAAGGTGGCAAGCAAACTGATTGACGAGCGTTGTCGAACGGTGTAAACTGAAAGATGTAAAAAAACAGTTGTATTAATCACATTTGCTTTTCTCATTAATACAGCTTTCAATACACAACGTGTGGTAAAAAGAAACCGTTTTTGGGCAAATTAAAAGGTGCATCATTTTACGTTTTGAAAAGAAAGGATGAGGTGAACAAAATGGGTAAAAAACCCCTATTCGATGTGAAAAAGCAACTTGAAAAAGTCGCTGAGCAGTTCCCGACATTTCAAATTTTAAATGAAGAAGGCGAAGTCGTAAACGAAGCGGCGATGCCAGATTTAACAGATGAGCAGTTGAAAGAATTAATGCGCCGCATGGTATACACACGCGTGCTTGACCAACGTTGCATTTCGTTAAACCGTCAAGGACGTCTCGGCTTCTATGCGCCAACAGCAGGACAAGAAGCGAGCCAATTAGCGAGCCATTTTGCATTAGAAAAAGAAGATTTCATTTTACCGGGCTATCGTGACGTTCCACAAATGATTTGGCATGGTTTACCACTTTACCAAGCGTTTTTATTTTCACGTGGTCATTTCCATGGTAACCAAATTCCTGAAGATGTCAACGTGTTGCCGCCACAAATCATTATCGGTGCCCAAATTATTCAAACAGCCGGCGTTGCGCTCGGTATGAAAAAACGTGGCAAAAAAGCGGTCGCAGTTACATATACAGGTGACGGCGGTGCATCGCAAGGGGACTTCTACGAAGGAATTAACTTCGCAGGGGCATTTAACGCGCCAGCGATCTTTATCGTTCAAAACAACCGTTTCGCGATTTCAACGCCAGTCGAAAAACAATCTGCCGCAAAAACAATCGCGCAAAAAGCGGTTGCCGCAGGTATTCCGGGCATTCAAGTAGACGGAATGGATCCGCTTGCGGTATATGTGGCGGTGCGTGACGCTCGCGAGCGTGCGATTAACGGTGGAGGTCCAACATTGATTGAAACGCTTTGCTTCCGTTACGGTCCACATACGATGGCGGGAGACGACCCAACGCGCTATCGTTCGAAAGAGCTTGAAAACGAATGGGAGAAAAAAGATCCGCTCGTTCGCTTCCGCAAGTTTTTAGAAAACAAAGGATTATGGAGCGAAGAAGAAGAAAATCGCGTCATTGAACAAGCGAAAGAAGATATTAAAGAAGCGATTAAGAAAGCGGACGAAACACCAAAACAAAAAGTGACAGACTTAATGTCGATTATGTACGAAGAAATGCCAGCGTTCTTAAAAGAGCAATACGAAATCTATAAAGAAAAGGAGTCGAAATAACCAATGGCGCAAATGACAATGATTCAAGCAATCACGGATGCGTTGCGCGTAGAAATGCGCAAAGACCCGAACGTTCTCGTGTTCGGTGAAGACGTCGGTGTAAACGGCGGGGTATTCCGCGCGACAGAAGGATTGCAAGCAGAGTTTGGCGAAGATCGCGTATTCGACACACCGCTTGCGGAATCAGGAATTGGCGGTTTAGCGATCGGTTTAGCATTACAAGGATTCCGTCCTGTGCCTGAAATTCAGTTTTTCGGATTCGTATATGAAGTGATGGACTCAATTTCTGGTCAAATGGCGCGCATGCGCTATCGTTCTGGCGGTCGTTTCCATGCGCCAATTACTGTTCGTTCGCCGTTTGGCGGTGGCGTACATACGCCAGAATTGCACGCAGATAGCTTAGAAGGTCTTGTCGCTCAACAGCCGGGATTAAAAGTCGTCATCCCATCAACGCCATACGATGCGAAAGGATTGTTAATTTCAGCGATTCGTGACAACGACCCTGTCATTTTCTTAGAGCATATGAAATTGTACCGCTCGTTCCGTCAAGAAGTGCCAGAAGGCGAATATACAATTCCGATCGGCAAGGCGGACATTAAACGTGAAGGAACAGACGTATCGATCATCACATACGGTGCGATGGTACATGAATCGTTAAAAGCAGCAGCGGAGCTTGAAAAAGAAGGCATCTCTGTTGAAGTCGTAGACTTGCGCACGGTTCAACCGTTAGATATTGAAACAATTATCGCATCAGTTGAAAAAACAGGCCGCGCGGTCGTTGTACAAGAAGCGCAAAAACAAGCAGGTATTGCGGCAAACGTTGTTGCAGAAATTAACGAACGTGCGATTCTTAGCCTTGAAGCGCCAGTATTGCGCGTAGCGGCACCAGATACAGTATATCCGTTCTCACAAGCAGAGCCAGTATGGTTACCGAACTTTAAAGATGTGATCGAAACAGTGAAAAAAGTAATGACGTTCTAATGGAGGGGAATGACCCCTCCACATTTAAGAAATAGGAGGTTGAGATACATGGCATTTGAATTTAAATTACCGGACATCGGTGAAGGAATTCACGAAGGTGAAATTGTCAAATGGTTTGTGAAACCGGGCGATGAAGTAAACGAAGACGACGTACTTTGCGAAGTGCAAAACGATAAAGCGGTTGTCGAAATTCCATCTCCAGTAAAAGGAAAAGTATTAGAAATTTTAGTAAGCGAAGGAACAGTCGCAACCGTTGGTCAAACGTTAATTAAATTTGATGCGCCAGGATACGAAAACTTAAAGTTCAAAGGCGATCATGGCGATGAGCCAAAAGTAGAAGAAAAGAAAGAAGAAGTGAAACAAGAACAAGTAGCACAAGCACAGCCGAAAAAACGCGTCATCGCGATGCCATCTGTGCGCAAATATGCGCGTGAAAAAGGTGTCGACATTCGCCTCGTTCAAGGAACAGGTAAAAACGGTCGCGTGTTAAAACAAGATATTGATGCATACTTAGCAGGCGGCACAGCGCCACAAACAGAAGCGAAAGCGCAAGCGGTAGAAGAAAAAGCAGCGCCAGCACAAGAACAAAAAGCAGCGTCAACAGCTCAACCGGTCGTATTAGAAGGTGAGTTCCCAGAAACACGCGAAAAAATGAGCGGCATTCGTCGTGCGATTGCGAAAGCGATGGTAAACTCGAAACATACAGCGCCGCACGTCACATTAATGGACGAAGTCGATGTGACAAAACTTGTTGCGCATCGTAAGAAATTTAAAGATGTGGCAGCGCAAAAAGGCATTAAGTTAACGTTCTTACCATATGTCGTTAAAGCGTTAACGTCTGCGCTTCGCGAATATCCAGCGCTTAACACATCCATTGACGATGCGACAGAAGAAATCGTTCATAAACATTACTACAACATCGGAATTGCAGCGGACACAGATAAAGGCTTGCTCGTTCCTGTTGTTAAACATGCGGACCGCAAATCAATTTTTGCGATCGCAAAAGAAATTAACGAACTCGCAACAAAAGCGCGTGAAGGTAAATTAATGCCAAACGAAATGAAAGGTGCAACATGCACAATTACAAACATCGGTTCAGCAGGCGGTCAATGGTTTACACCGGTCATTAACCATCCAGAAGTAGCGATTTTAGGTATCGGCCGCATTTCAGAAAAACCGATCGTGCGCGATGGTGAAATTGTCATCGCTCCAGTATTAGCGTTGTCGTTAAGCTTCGATCATCGCATGATCGACGGTGCAACAGCGCAAAACGCATTAAATCATATGAAACGTTTATTAAACGATCCTGAATTATTATTAATGGAGGCGTAATGCGATGGTAGTAGGCGATTTCGCAATTGAAACAGAAACTCTCGTCGTCGGTGCAGGTCCTGGCGGTTACGTTGCAGCCATTCGTGCAGCGCAACTCGGTCAAAAAGTAACGATCGTTGAAAAAGGAAACCTCGGTGGAGTGTGCTTAAACGTCGGATGTATTCCATCAAAAGCGCTCATCTCTGCTGGTCACCGTTACGAAATTGCGACACATTCACAAGATATGGGCATTTTTGCGGAAAACGTAAAAGTTGACTTTGCGAAAGTGCAAGAGTGGAAAGCTAGTGTCGTGAAAAAATTAACGGGCGGTGTCGAAGGATTATTAAAAGGAAATAAAGTTGAAATCGTGCGCGGAGAAGCGTATTTCGTGGATGAAAATACCGTTCGCGTCATGACAGAAAATAGCGCGCAAACGTACAAATTTAAAAACGCCATTATCGCAACAGGTTCTCGCCCAATCGAGTTGCCAACGTTTAAATTTTCGAAGCGCGTGCTTGATTCAACTGGTGCATTAAACTTACCTGAAATTCCGAAATCAATGGTCGTCATCGGCGGCGGTTACATCGGTACAGAATTAGGAACAGCATACGCAAACTTCGGAACAAAAATTACGATTTTAGAAGGTGCGGATGAAATTTTATCTGGCTTTGAAAAGCAAATGAGCGCAGTCGTTCGTCGCCGCTTAAAGAAAAAAGGAGTAGACGTCTTTACAAACGCGCTTGCGAAAGGTGTCGAAGAGCGTGAAGACGGCGTAACGGTAACATTTGAAGTAAACGGCGAAACGAAAACGATTGACGCGGAATACGTGCTTGTCACAGTCGGTCGCCGTCCGAATACAGAAGAGATGGGACTTGAACAAATCGGCGTGAAAATGACGGAGCGCGGCTTAATTGAAATTGACAAACAATGCCGCACGAGCGTACCGAACATTTATGCGATCGGTGACGTCGTTGCAGGTCCACCGCTTGCGCATAAAGCATCATACGAAGGAAAAATCGCGGCTGAAGCGATCGCTGGTCATCCGTCTGAAATTGACTACTTAGCGATTCCAGCTGTCGTCTTCTCTGACCCTGAATGCGCATCTGTCGGTTACTTTGAAAAACAAGCGATCGAAGAAGGAATTGACGTCATTACAGCAAAATTCCCATTCGGTGCAAACGGCCGTGCCCTTGCATTAAATGAAACAGATGGCTTCTTAAAGCTCGTCTTAACGAAAGACGATGGCGTCATTATCGGAGCGCAAATTGTCGGCCCGAACGCATCAGACATGATCGCTGAGCTCGGTTTAGCAATTGAAGCAGGCATGACAGCAGAAGATATTGCGATGACGATTCACGCGCATCCAACGCTTGGAGAAATTACAATGGAAGCGGCAGAAGTGGCGCTCGGTAGCCCAATTCATATTATTAACAAATAAAGAGGATGGCTTCGCCGTCCTCTTTTTTCATGATTTTTTCAAGACGATCATATGATGTTCATAAGGGGTGTGTGAACATGTATATCGTCTTTCTACTTCAAATGATGATATGGAGTTTGTTTTCGTTTATTGAATGGAGATCGGCGCACGATCATTTTATTTTTAAGGCGTTATTATTCGGGATATTCATATATATTTCTTTTTTGCTTGCTCTTCGTTTGCATTTAACGAAAAAGCGCGCATGTTGGACAACCTTATTGACGATTGCCGTCTATTTCGTTTGCCGCAAGCTGTTTTGGTCTTATCTTTTATAATAGTACATGATGCGTCCGTTAAATAAATGCAGTTTTCCTGCCATTTGTTTGGCGAAAAATTTGCATAGTTCGTTTGCTTTCCCTTTATCGCCGTGCGTCGCTTGTTTTGGCAAGACGAACTGTACAGCACGGTCGTGCACGCGGCATTCAATCATATGATAGCGATCATCTTTTCCGACTAACAAAATGCGATCGTCTTTTGGGACGATGTCATATGGGAAAGCGGACTCGGCGTAATCCCACGCCAGCTGTTCGCCTGTTTTTTGCGCGATGTTTCGATATTGTTCGAGCAGTTGTTTGCATTGTTCTAACGTTACCGTCTCCCATGTTGATGCAGGGACAAGTTCAATGGTAGCTGTATGAGCCATTTTTTTCACCTCAACCATTTTTGAAATCACTTTCATTGTATCATGGACATATATGAAAAAACAAATAATTGCGAAAATATGAATAGTGCGATATAATAAAGTTTAATATACAAGAAGGAGGGAATGATATGCACGTATTCGAAAAATTGTATGATGAGCATGAAAAAGTAAAAGTAAGGTTTGTCGGCTTTACGACGAAAGACGTCCGATACGACTTTGGCATCGTGTACACAAATATGTTTTTTGGTAAACCGCTTGTCATCTGTATGCAAACAGGCCGCTCAGCTCTCCTCGACCCGAAAGACATCGAAGACCACGACTATTTACAACGAACGTTCCGCATTGACACAAAAGAACAAGCTGAAGATTTAGCGGAATTTTTCTCAGACATTTTACCATCGACACCTTATGCTGAACAATATGAGTAAGAGACGTGAAATACGTCTCTTTTTTTGTTTAAATATGTCATACTAATTCCTATTGACAAAATAAATGTGACATATTATTATGAAATCAGTAAAACGTTTTCAAACATTCCAAAGGAAAAGGGGTTATCGGGGATGGGTACAATTGTATGCCAAACATGCAATGCGACAATCGATCATTTTGAGGACGAAAAAGTAACGGTATTGTACGGGCAATGTAGCGGTTGCGATTGTGAAGACGAAGAATAAAACATAGATCGGCACGAGCTTTGGGGGATGAGGAGACAATATAGAGAGAAGGGATCGGCATAGCCGGTCTCTTTTTATTGACGAAAAAGCGGAACTCGATGCGAGCTCCGCTTTTCTTATTTCTGATGTTCTTTAATGACGCGCAACGTTTGTAACGTGTCGTCTTCTGGACCTTGAACAGGCAAGCCGACTTCTATATTTTTGCGAATGTAGTTTAAATTTTCTTCCGTAATAATTTCACCCGGAATGAAAATTGGAATGCCAGGTGGATATACCATGACAAACTCAGCGATAATGCGCCCTGCTGATTCGTCAAACGGCACGACTTCCGTTTCGGAATAAAACGCATCGCGCGGAGTAAGCGCAAGGACAGGAATGTCTGGTAAAAGCACTTTCGGTTTTTTTCCGACTTTGGCTTGATGGCGAAATTCGTTTGATAAACGACGAAGCGCTTCGACTAATACGCTCGTCTCCCGTTCTGTATCGCCCGGTGTAATAATACATAAAATGTTGTATAAGTCGGACAACTCGACTTCAATGTTGTAATGTTCACGAAGCCATTTTTCGACTTCATAGCCCGTCAATCCGAGCTCTTTGACCGAAATGATGAGCTTCGTTGGGTCGTAGTCAAACGTTGCCTTTGTGCCGATAATTTCTTTTCCGACGCAATATAAATAGTCGATGTCGTTAATTTGCTTGCGCGTTTCATTCGCGAGGCGAATCGCTTGTTCCGCTAGCTCATGTCCTTCTGTCGCAAGCCGTTTGCGCGCCACATCAAGCGAAGCAAGCAACAAGTAAGACGTCGATGTCGTCGTTAACATGCTTAAAATGGCTTGCACTCGTTTTGGCGACACAAGCCCTTCTTTCACGTTTAAAATCGAACTTTGCGTCATGGAACCGCCAAGTTTATGCACGCTCGTCGCCGACATATCCGCTCCTGCTTGCATCGCTGAAAGCGGTAAATCTTCATGAAAGTGAATGTGCACACCATGCGCCTCATCGACAAGGACAGGGACGTTGTATGCGTGCGCAATGTCAACAATTCGTTTTAAGTCGCCCGCAATGCCGAAATACGTCGGGTTAATGACGAGCACCCCTTTGGCGTCTGGATGTTGCTTTAACGCCGCTTCTACTGCTTCTGGTGTAATACCGTGTGAAATGCCAAGCTCTTTATCAATTTCAGGATGAACGAAAATCGGTGTCGCTCCCGAAAAGACGATCGCTGACATGACTGATTTATGCACGTTTCGTGGGACGATAATTTTATCGCCAGGGCCTGCGACAGACATGACCATCGTCATAATGGCGCCGCTCGTCCCTTGTACGGAGAAAAACGTATAGTCCGCCCCGAACGCTTCCGCCGCTAACTGTTGGGCGCGTTTAATCATTCCTTTTGGCTGATGTAAATCATCAAGCGGACCGATATTAATTAAATCCATCGCTAACGCATTTTCTCCAATAAAGGAGCGAAACTGCTCGTCCATTCCTGCTCCTTTTTTATGACCAGGAATATGAAATTGAATCGGATTTTTCTTTATATGCTCTAACAGTCCGGTAAATAACGGTGTTTCATACTGTGACAATTTCGCTGTACACCTCTTTAACTTGGATTTACATAAAACAAAGTGAATTATAGCACTTCTTTATACGTTTGGAAAGATGATTTTTTATTGCAAAAGAAATGTGAGTGAGATGCTCTAAAACATATGTGTATCACAGTTTTGCACATAATATGCGAAATGCATATTTAAATTTTGGATAATAAACCAAATATATAAAACTATTGAAAAGAAAAGAATGAACCATTATAATGAAAATATACCAAAAAATAAAAAAGTGTTGAGATTTTTCATAACAATGAGGTGAATAACATGTTGCGTAACCAACTAGTCGTGGAGTTAAAAAGAGCTTTGACGAAAAAAAATATATTGCTTTGGCTCAGCATCATTATTTTTTTGCCAGCTAGTCGGTTTTATATGATAAGTAAAGGATATCAATTTTTCGAGCCAGTCGAAGTATTTCAAGAAACGATATCAGGGATTATCCCATTACTTTTTCCTGTCATTGTGATCATCGTATATTTGCCCTCTTTTTTACAAGAGCAAAGAAACAAGTTTATCCCATATACTCGTCCAAGGATTCCGCTACACATTTATGTAACTAGCAAAGGATTCGTAAATGCTTTTTTTACTGGGGTTGTTACGTTTTTGCTTGTCTTTATTCCATTTGTTTTTATCGTTTATGTTGAGAAACATCTAGGAATCATTCATTACAGTTCTCCGACCGAAAATGTGCGTATCCCTGCGGTCACTTTTTCGCAGTTTTTACGGTATGGAGATTTCGCTTACGGTTTTATTTATTCGTTGTGGGTGGCTATAAACGGTGTAGTTTATGGGACGATTGCTTTTATTTTGCTTCTAAATGTAAGCAACCCATTTATTGCTTTGTCGATTCCGTTTCTTTTTTATCATGTTTTGAACTTTGTGACGGGGCTATTTCATGTAGCTATGTTTTCGCCACTTAGTACAATTTTTCCTTTCAATATTGAAGAACAACCTTTATGGACCGTATTCGTTCCGTTTTCATTTTTAATTGCTTTTTTAGTCTTCGCGTTTGTGTTCACACTGAGAAATGATGAGAAAGAATGGATGATATAGCCAATGAAACGTTGGACGTCTTTTATGCGTGAGAGTATCGAACATATGATTAGCATCAAGTGGATCGTTGTAGGAATTGTTTTTTACTTTTATGGTGTGAGGCTAAAAAAAGAGATTGTTCAAGCCGCCTATGAACAAAAAGTCGATTTTAACAATTGGGATATCGCTTTGCGTTTACTAAGCGACGCATATCTCATTGTTTATTTCATTATTCCAGTTGCCTTATTTTTTTTGATCAAATCCATTTTTACAGATTTTAATTATCAAATGCTCATTCGTTTAGGATCATTTAAAAAATGGGTATACCATTCTTTGAAGAATTTTTGGATAAACATTTTTCCTTTACTATTTTTGTGGTTTTTTATGTCTTTATTTATGGCAATTGGATTTCCTTACTCGTGGAATTGGAGCGTTCTAAGTAAAACAGCGCATGTTACGAATACGCTTGAAGAACTTGTGCGCTTTTTTAGTTATCCAGCATTCGCTTTTTTCGCACAGTTTGTGTTGCTATTGTTCACTTTTTCATTACTACATATCGTTTTTGCGATTATGTATGTGCTGACTAAAAATAAAGGCGTTATCATTTTTATGAGTGTATTGTTTTTCTTTTTTAACATTGTAGGATTTAAGCTATTCCCGACCGAGCTTGCTTTTTTATTGCCTGTAACTTTTTTTTCGATTACCAATGCATTAAATGCTTTTCATTCCCTAGAATTGCTTTATATTATCGTGCTCGTTTTTCTTGTTTTGTGTGTACGCTTTTTGCCATTTTTAGATTTGAATAAAAGACCGTATATACAAGCGATGAAATCTTATATGCCTATTGTCTTTTATTTTTCTCTTTGTATAGTGGGGATCGGCGCAACGGCTCAATCATTAGTTCGTTCTGCGGATGTAACCATTTTTGATGTTTTCGTTATGTCGTTTGCTGGAGTGAGTGCCGAACGTTTTGCGTATATGCCTTTTTTCTTTTATGCGATCGTATTTTTTGGGTTTACTTATTTAGTACAGCTGCTCTTTTTAAGTAATGAATTGGAACAACTAAGCTATTATAAAATGATTCGCTTTAGAAGTTTAAATAAATGGTTTTGGAGTTGGATGAAGAAGTTCATTGTCATAACGATTTTCTTTTTAATGATATTGTTTGTTCTTTCACTTGCAGTCGCTGTTTGTTTTCGAGCAAATGTTGATGGATATGTGACATTGCTTTCAAAGCCGTTACATGAGATGATTTATCATTTTTTTATGAACGGTTTTTTACAAATTATGTTTTATATAAGCCTGATCTTTATTGTTTCTTGGATAAGTAAGGAATCTATATATGGTGTTGTGCTCATTAGCATATGCATGATTGTTATGCTACCTCATATTAATGTAAACGGGATAATACCGGTCGGTTTAAATAGTATGGTTTACTTAGCAGATTATTCTCCATATTATTTAACAACGATTTTATTGATAATGAATGTTATATCGTTTCTTGTTATTCATCGTTTGCTCAAACAAAGTTTAAAAATATAAATACAAATAGGTGGTGTGAAAATATGGATATCATTTCCTTGAGGAATGTAAGTAAATCATATAAAGGATTAACACTTTTTCAACATGTGAACTTAAATGTAGAAAAAGGAAAAATATATGGTATTGTAGGACCAAACGGTTCTGGTAAATCCGTTTTATTTAAAATGATATGTGGATTTGTATTTCCAGATGAAGGAACAATTATTGTGAATGGAGTAGAGATAGGAAAAAGTAAACGGTTTCCTGATAATCTTGGGATTATTATAGAACGTCCCGGTTATATACCTAATAAAACAGGGTTTCAAAATTTGAAAGAGTTAGCAATGATTAGAGGGAGAATTAGCGATAATAAAATTTTTGAAACGATGGAAATGGTCGGGCTTCAACCGACAGCGAAACAAAAAGTAAAACATTATTCTCTAGGGATGAAGCAAAAATTAGCCATTGCTCAAGCAATTATGGAAGATCAGCAAATACTTATATTGGATGAGCCGTTTAATGCGCTAGATGCGGAAAGTGTAAACAGAATCCGTGGATTATTGCTAGATTTCAAAAATGAAGGACGTACTATTTTATTAACAAGTCATAACCAAGAGGATATTGATATTTTGTGCGACTATGTTTTTCGTATTAATAGTTATAAATTAGAACCTGTTGTTTCTGTTAGAAGTTGAAAGCCGTCCCCTCACGATGTAGTGAGGGGAATTTTGTTGCTCATTCATCCAATGAATCAAAAAGAGGAAAATAGATATACGGAAGAGAAACATATTATAATCGCTGTTAGGGGAGGAAAAAGGATGAACTGGAACACGAGAGTAACCGAGCTGTTAGGCATTCGTTATCCGATTATTCAAGGTGGATTGGCGTATTTGGCGTATGCGGATTTAGCGGCGGCGGTATCGAATGCTGGGGGGCTAGGGCAAATTACGGCAATGTCGCTTGAGACGCCAGATGAGTTGCGAGAAGAAATTAAAAAAGTGCGCGAAAAAACGGACAAGCCGTTTGGAGTCAATTTTGCGATCGGACAACATGGACGCCCGTTTGCGCACATGCTCGATGTGGCAATTGAAGAAAACGTGCCGGTCATTTCGATGACGGGCGGAAATCCTGCTCCTATTTTTGAACAGTTAAAAGGAGTATCCGTGAAAAAGCTTGTGCTCGTGGCGGCAGTACGTCAAGCGGTGAAAGCGGAAGAGCTTGGGGCGGATGCGGTCATGGTTGTCGGTCAAGAAGGAGGCGGGCATCTCGGCAAACACGATATTGGGACGTTCGTATTAGTGCCGCGCGTCGTCGATTCCGTATCGATTCCTGTCATCGCTTCAGGGGGGATCGGAGATGGGCGCGGCTTGATGGCTGCGCTTGCGCTTGGAGCAGAAGGTATTGAAATGGGCACGCGCTTTATTGCGACAAAAGAATGCATTCATGCCCATCCCGTGTATAAACAAATGCTTGTGGAACGCACAGAAAGCGACACCGTCGTCATTAAACGTACGCTCGGTGCGCCTGCCCGCGCCTTGTTAAACGAATGGACGGAAAAAATTTTACAGTTTGAACAAGAAGGAAAAGGATACGAACAGTTAAAAGAGTACATTAGCGGAAAGGCGAACAAACGATTCATTTACGACGGTCGTACGGAAGAAGGATTTGCATGGGCGGGACAAGTGATCGGACTCATTCGTGACGTGCCGACAGTGAGTGAACTTTTTGCGCGCATGATTCAAGAGGCGGAACAAATTCGCGCACGTTGGGCAAACTAAAACAGACAGCGAAAAAGAAAGGTGAACATCATGAAATATGCATACCCGATTGATTACAGTTGGTCAACAGAAGAAATCATTGACGTCATTAAGTTTTACGAAGGCGTTGAACAAGCATACGAACGAGGCATTGAGCGAGAGCAACTGATGAAATTATATCGTCGCTTTAAAGAAATTGTCCCAAGCAAAGCGGAAGAGCGAAAACTATGCGATGAATTTGAAAAAGTAAGCGGCTATTCACCGTATCAAACGATGAAAAAAGGAAAAGAGTTGTCCGCCGGAGATATTGTGAAAATGTAAAGTTGCATATCCCCTTTCCGTTACATAGTATGTAAAAAAGGAATTTTCAGAAAAAAGAATGTTTCAAACGGAAGGGGTGCACAATATGAAAAAAACAGCTGATGCATTTAAGAAAATGGACGGAGAACGACGAATAAAAGTATTAAAGCTTGAAGTCGATTACGAACTAGCCACCCTTTATGAAGCGATGTTAGAAAATAACGAAGCGAAAAAAAACGAATGCAAACGAAAATTAGAAAGACTACGCCAAGAACTTATTCGTCTGTCGAACTGAAAGGCGGCAAGCGCCGCCTTTTCTACATAAGTATATGCAGGAGGTCTTGTATGTGGAACGAAATTGATCAACATATGCAGCATTGGATTCGCGAAGCAGGGGAGCGCATACGCGATGCGTTTCAAACGAAACTAAAAATCGAAACGAAATCAAGCCCGTCCGACTTAGTGACAAACGTCGATCGGGAAATTGAGCAATTTTTTATTGAACGCATTCGCCAAACGTATCCGACGCATCGCATTTTAGGAGAAGAAGGATTTGGCGATACGCTTGAAGCGTTAGACGGCATCGTTTGGATCATTGACCCGATTGACGGAACGATGAATTTCGTTCATCAACAGCGTCATTTTGCGATTTCTGTCGGGGTGTTTCAAGACGGCGTCGGCATGCTTGGCTACATTTACGACGTCGCTTTTGATGAGCTATATTATGCCCAAAAAGGAAAAGGGGCGTTTGTAAACGGCACGCCGCTTCCCCCACTTGAAAAAACGTCGCTTGATTGTGCGATCATTTCACTAAACGCGACGTGGGTGACGGAAAATCGTCGCATCGACCCGAACGTTCTTGCCCCGCTTGTGAAAAAAGCGCGCGGCACTCGTTCATACGGCTCGGCTGCGTTAGAAATGGCATATATCGCTTCAGGCAAACTCGATGCGTATATCACGCTTCGTTTGTCGCCGTGGGATATTGCCGGCGGGATGGTTATCGTGCAAGAAGTAGGTGGGATGGTGACAAACTTGTACGGTGAGCCGCTCAATATGATTGAGAAAAGCTCCGTATTTGTCTCGAAGCCGGGGTTACATGAAGAAGTGCTTGCGATCATTCAGCGCTAACGAATCGTTAGCGCATTTTTTTCTTTCTTTTCAATGAAAATCCGACGCCCATGACGGCAAATAAAGCAACGACGGACGCGACGATCGCTGGAACATGTCGGTAAGCAATCGCAATGCCGATGCTAATCATCGCCGCCGTGGCAAGTAGTGCAATCATAAAAAAAAGCGGTTGAAATTTGTTCATTTTCTTCCTCCTCATCCTCTTTCCTTTTAGGTTACAACAAAACATTCCGCTTTTCTACTATGTTTATGCTATAATAGACGCGCAATGTTGAAAAATAGGAGTTGACATAAGTGAGAAACGATATTCGTAACATCGCGATTATTGCGCACGTTGACCACGGAAAAACGACGTTAGTCGACCAATTGCTTCGCCAATCTGGAACGTTTCGGGCGAACGAACAAGTGGAAGAACGCGCGCTTGATCGCAACGATTTAGAACGTGAACGAGGCATTACCATTTTAGCAAAAAATACAGCCATTCAATACAACGGCACGCGCATTAACATTTTAGATACGCCGGGCCACGCTGATTTTGGCGGGGAAGTGGAGCGCATTATGCGGCTTGTCGATGGCGTATTGCTCGTCGTCGATGCATATGAAGGATGCATGCCACAAACGCGCTTCGTCTTGAAAAAGGCGCTCGAGCAAAACTTAACGCCAATTGTCGTCGTCAATAAAATCGACCGTGAGTTTGCCCGTCCGCACGAAGTGGTCGATGAAGTGATCGATTTATTTATTGAGCTTGGCGCAACAGAAGATCAGCTTGAGTTTCCGGTCGTGTATGCTTCAGCGATTAACGGGACGGCAAGTTTAGATGCCGATAAACAAGATGATGATATGACAGCGCTATTTGAAACGATTATTGAACATATTCCTGCCCCGCCCGACAATAGCGATGAACCGCTGCAATTTCAAGTGGCGCTTCTCGATTATAACGACTACGTCGGTCGCATTGGGATTGGACGCATTTTCCGCGGGCGTATGCAAGTTGGACAACAAGTGGCGCTCATGAAGCTTGACGGCTCGGTGAAAACGTTTCGCGTGACAAAGCTGTTTGGCTTCCTCGGCTTAAAACGCATTGAAATTGAAGAAGCAAAAGCAGGCGATTTAGTTGCCGTTTCCGGTATGGAAGATATTAACGTTGGAGAAACGGTATGTCCGCTTGATGTGCAGGAACCGTTGCCGCCGCTTCGCATTGACGAACCGACGTTGCAAATGACGTTTCTCGTCAACAATAGCCCGTTTGCAGGACGGGAAGGAAAACATGTGACAGCGCGAAAAATTGAAGAGCGTCTTCGCTTACAGTTAGAAACAGACGTGTCGCTTCGCGTTGAGCCAACGGATTCGCCAGATGCATGGATCGTGTCAGGACGCGGAGAGCTTCATTTATCGATTTTAATTGAAAATATGCGCCGTGAAGGATTTGAGCTACAAGTATCCAAACCGGAAGTCATTATGAAAGAAATCGACGGCGTCATGTGCGAGCCTGTCGAGCGCGTGCAAATCGACATTCCTGAAGAATATACAGGAGCGATTATGGAGTCGCTTGGGGCGCGCAAAGGAGAAATGGTCGATATGATCAACAACGGAAACGGACAAGTCCGTCTTATTTTCCTCGTTCCTGCGCGCGGGTTAATTGGCTATCGGACAGAATTTATGTCGCTGACGCGCGGATACGGCATTTTAAACCATTCGTTCGACAGCTATCAACCAGCCATCCAAGGGCAAATTGGCGGCAGACATCAAGGTGTACTCATTTCGATGGAGACAGGAAAAGCGACTGCTTATGGCATTATGCAAGTCGAAGACCGCGGCGTCATTTTTATTGAACCGGGAACGGAAGTATATGAAGGGATGATCGTTGGCGAACATAGCCGCGACAACGATTTAGTCGTCAACGTATGCAAAATGAAACATGTGACAAATGTCCGCTCGTCAACGAAAGAACAAACGGTGACGATGAAAAAACCGCGCCTCATGACGTTAGAAGAAGCGCTCGAATATTTAAATGACGACGAATATTGCGAAGTGACGCCACAATCTATTCGCTTACGGAAAAAAATATTGGACAAAAACGAACGGGAAAAAATTGCGAAAAAGAAAAAACTTGCTGAGCAAAAGAAATAGGGGGAGTCGTCATGGATGTGATCGGTCGCCTGTCGTTTTTCGCTTCGCTATACAACGTGCATGAACAGCCGACGAAAGGGATGTGGCTGTTGTATGCGACGATTGTCGTCTTATCGATCATTGTGTATCGTCTTGGCTTTGCGCGCAAACTGCCGATGTTAAAAAACGTTATCATTTACTCGTTGCTTGTGCTCGGTTGTACTATTTTAACATTTTTCGCCGTCTTTTTACCTGTCGCAGAAGGATTGCTTGTTGCAGCGATCGTATTAATCATTTATAAATGGCGGCTTCGTCGTGAAGGAGAGAATACGGCATGAAACTACAAGATGCGGTGTACAATTGGTTGACGATTACGGTCGTTGCCCATGCGCGCCCAGATGATGCAGCAGCGCAAGAAACAGAACGATTTTTTGCCGATTTGTTGCGTGAAGATCATGCGGTTGAGCAAATCGCATATACAAAAGAAGACGACGTCTATACAGTTGCATTTACCGTAAACAACGAATCGCGCACGTTTCGCTTTCCAGCCGAGCTCGTCGAAACGATGCTCGATCAAATCAATCGCGAACCTGAAAAATATGTCAATTACGAATAAGCGCCCATGTTTTTTGCAGGGCGCTTTTTCATATGTTAACATTCTAACGTATGAAGGAAAAAAGATTTTTGTTGACGAATAAAGATGTCGAAAAAAGTATGCGAGGTGAATGTATGTCCATTGACCACGATCGTCTGTTTAAACAGTTGATTCAAACGTTTTTTGAGGAATTTATTGCTCTCTTTTTCCCGACAATGCACGAGCATATCGATTTTCGCCACGTCTCGTTTTTATCGGAGGAGCTGTTTACCGATGTGACGGCAGGGGAGAAGTACCGCGTCGATTTGCTTGTCGAAACGAAGCTGAAAGGGGAAGACGGGTTAGTGATTGTGCATATCGAAAATCAAAGCTATGTGCAACCATCATTTCCTGAACGAATGTTTATTTATTTTAGCCGCTTGTTAGAAAAGTACCGCAAACCCATCGTACCCATTGCTGTATTTAGCTACGATACGATCCGCAACGAACGATCTGCATTTACGCTCCAATTTCCGTTTGGCCACGTGCTTGACTTTCGCTTTTTCACTTTGGAACTTCGCAAACAAAACTGGCGAAATTACATTCGTCAAGACAATCCAATCGCTGCTGCACTGCTAAGCAAAATGGGATATACTGAAAGTGAACGAGTAGAACTGAAAAAACAATTTTTACGCATGCTTGTCCGATTGGAATTAGACGAAGCGAAACAACGATTGCTGTTTGGCTTTTTTGAAACATATGTAAAACTATCAGACGAAGAAGAACAACAGTTGCGAAGAGAGGTGAGTGAGATGGAGACGAAAGAAAAAGAACAAGTGTTGGAACTCATTATTTCGTATGAACAAAGGGCGTTGGAGAGAGGGAGAGAGGAAGGAATGAAACAAGGGATGAAGCATATTGTACAAACGATGGCGCGAAAAGGGATGAGTATACAAAACATTGCGAGCATGACAGATCTTACGGAAGAAGAAGTGAAACAATTGCTGGAAAACAAATAAGTTGTTTGTTATGTCCCCTCCAATCGTGCAAGAGGGAGGGGACGATTACCATTCCGTTTCATGTTTGCTCGTGCGGAAAAAGCGAAACTTGCCGGTCGCTAGCCGCTCTTTCGTTTTTTGCGCAATGCGTTCATGGCACGTTTCACACATATATGTATGAATCGGGCGGTTGCGCAACCGTTTCGCAAGCAACGTTTCATCGTTTAACGTATCTATTTTTTCACAAAGAATGCATCGTACTCTCATCGTCTAACCTCGCATGTTTTTTTAAAAATTAGTATATCATATTGTTTGAAACTGTGTGAAAAAAAGGTATGATAAAAACAAGGAGGGATACATATGCCAAATGCGGTAGAACCGACATTAATTGAGCCGTTATTCCAAGCGCTACAAAAAGAACGATTTGTCGTCGTATGCACGATCGATCATGAAACAAGTGCACCAAATACAAGTGCGATTTCATGGGTGTACGCCCCGACGCCTGACCGATTGTATTTTGCCGTCGATCAACGTTCACGCATCGTCGCCAACGTGCAAGCTAATCCAGCGATTTCGATCGTTTTGATCGCCAACGAATCGACGTATTCCATTAGCGGAAAAGCGCATGTGAAAGTAGAAAAGCTAGAAAATGTTCCGCTAAAATTGGCTGCCATTCAAGTTGACATTGAAGAAGTGCGCGATGTCATGTTTTACGGTGCAAAAATTTCAGTCGAACCGAAATACGAAAAAACGTACGATGCGCAAGCTGCTGCCAAGCTCGATCAACAAGTGATGAGCGCATTAAAACAAGCATAAGCCGAGCGATACGCTCGGCTTATTTCATATGGTCGTTTGATTGCTTTTGTTGTTCGTTTTCTAACTGATTTTGCTCGTTTCGATTCAGCTGATCATCGTTTTGTCTTGTAGAGCGTGGATTTTTCGTTTGAATAAAATCGCTCGGAATTTCAGGCATAACCCGTCCGACAATGGCGGCGAGTTCATCCATAAATCCTTGAATCGGCTTTCCGTTTTCCACTTGTTTTTGAATCGCTTTCAGCCGCGCATTTAAATCCGCATCCGCAATGACAATTGCATTCGCCCCGTACGGATCTTTTTGCAAACTTTCTACAACGGAATATTTCACAGTCCCGACGTGCGACGGGTCAAGCTTGGCGTTCACATCGATGCCTACTAACGCATATTTCCCGACAACTAATACGGTCGCGTCGTTGACATTTGGGACGCTGCTAGCCAGATGCGCAAGATGGCGAGCAATTTGCTGACCGGATTTGTTCACGATTCGCTCATTTGTCGTATTTTTCACATGAACGAGCGAATCGCGATTATTCGGTTGCGCTTGTTGTCCGCAGGCGCTCATGAAAAGCAATATGAATACGATTATATATTTCAATTGTTCCACCCCTTTTCGTCTTTAACTTTATTTTGCAAAACTTCTTCTATCTTTATGCGCCCATTCATATATATAAACAACAATCCCGTCCAACGACGGTCGTCAAGGGGGAAAAAACGTGGGCAAAAAAATATACGTATTAGATACAAACGTGCTTTTACAAGATCCGTATTCTATTTTTTCCTTTCAAGATAACGAAGTTGTCATTCCGGCTGTCGTATTAGAAGAAGTGGACTCAAAAAAACGGTATATGGATGAAGTAGGCAGAAATGCGCGTCAAGTGTCTAAAATTATCGATAACTTAAGACAAAATGGAAAACTGCATGAAAAAATTCCGCTCGAAAATGGCGGCGTGTTGCGCATTGAATTGAACCATCGCTCGTTTCAGCAACTGCAAGAAATTTTCGTTGAAAAAACGAACGACAACCGCATTTTAGCTGTGGCAAAAAATTTATTGCTTGAAGAACAAACGAAAGAAGACGGTCGCCCCGTCATTTTAGTTAGCAAAGATGCGCTCGTGCGCGTGAAGGCAGATGCGATTGGGCTAGAGGCGGAAGATTTTTTAAGCGATCGCGTCGTTGAAATCGACCATATTTACACCGGTTTTTTAGATTTGTACATAAGTCCAGAGCATTTAGGGCGCTTTTATGAAAAGGGTGAATTGGTGCTTTCGGAAATTACGAACCATCCGTTTTATCCGAATCAATTTATCGTCATGAAAGATGCGCTTGGCGGCTCTTCATCGGCGCTTGGCATCGTCGATCATACAGGAAAAAAAGTGCGCAAACTCGTCTTTCATTACGATCATATTTGGGGCATTCGTCCGCGCAACGTGCAACAAACGATGGCATGTGAATTGTTGCTTCGCACCGACATTCCGCTTGTGACGCTCATCGGAAAAGCAGGAACAGGAAAGACGCTGCTTGCGTTAGCGGCCGGACTCATGCAGACGGAAGATATGCGGTTATATAAAAAATTGCTTGTCGCTCGTCCAATTGTACCTGTCGGGAAAGATATCGGCTATTTGCCAGGCGAGAAGCAAGAAAAATTACGACCGTGGATGCAACCAATTTTTGACAATTTACATTTTTTATTCGATACGAAAAAGCCGAGTGAACTTGATGCGATTTTATCAGGTATGGGATCCATTGAAGTTGAAGCGCTCACGTATATACGCGGAAGGAGCATTCCAGAACAGTTTATTATTATTGATGAGGCGCAAAATTTAACGAAACATGAAGTGAAGACGATTTTAACGCGCGTCGGGGAACGAAGCAAAATCGTGTTAATGGGCGACCCTGCTCAAATTGATCACCCATATTTAGACGAATATAATAACGGGCTGACATACGTCGTTGAAAAATTTAAAGAACAAAAAGTGGCCGGGCACGTTCGATTAATTAAAGGGGAGCGTTCCGCGCTCGCCCAGCTTGCCGCCGACCTTTTATAAAGAAAAGAGGCGAAGCGCCTCTTTTCACTCGACGATAAATTCCCGCACGTGCGTGATCGGGTTGTCGCGATTTGAGCCGTCTCCGAAATAAATATGGACAGGCCCGTCTTCTTTTAGCGGTTTGCCGTCTTTTGAAAAACATAATAACAGCTCATAAGCTTCGGCAAGTGAAACGGTCGTATTTCCGTTTTCTGTCACGATGATGAAACGGTTGGCATCGTCGTTCGGTTCCGCGTTGCGCAAAAATGGGGCAAGCACCATGCCGAACGTACCAGATAATATTTTTTCTTTTTCAAACTGTTTTTCTGTTTGCAATGTTGGAGGAGACACGGCTCCTTCTTGAATTTCGCGGTCCCAATACGCTGAAATTTTTTGAATGTCGTCTATGTCTTCTCGTTGTTCTGTTTGCGGATGACGTGTAAAATAAGTATGTACATCTACTTTGCGATCGTCAAAAATCCATACGCTCGGATCAAGCGTAATTGTAAATTTGACGTTCCCTTTGATGACGATGACCATGTTCATTCCCCCTATCTGACTTTCATTATATGATGAAAGCGCTTGTTTGTAAAATTGTTCGTCAAGACACGATGCTTGCATTTTTTTCGTATTCACGATAAGATGAAGAAACAGGAACGTACGGAACGGAGGGGTCAACGTGACGCCTGAAGTGGCGATAAATTTTCGAGAAAGAGCCTATTCGTTGTTGCAAGCGGATGCGGAAAAAATTGTGAAGCTGATCCAAGTGCAAATGGATCATTTAACGATGCCGCAATGCCCGCTATATGAAGAAGTGTTAGATACGCAAATGTTCGGTTTATCCCGTGAAATTGATTTTGCCGTCCGTTTAGGGCTTGTCGATGAAAAGGACGGGAAGGCGATTTTAGACCGACTTGAGCGCGAACTTTCGGCATTGCATGAAGCGTCCACGAAAAAGAAGAAAAAATGACAAAAACTCAAACGAATTTCGTTTGGGTTTTTTCTGTTTTGTAGTACAATGCAAATAAGAAAGTGAAAAGGAAGATGGGATCGATGCGATTGAAAACGTTTATGAAATACCATGACTATCCGCTCATTATCGCGATATGTTTATTGTCGTTGTTCGGGCTTGTGATGGTATATAGTGCGAGCATGATTACGGCTGTTACTCGTTTTCATACGGCGAGCGATTATTTTTTCCAAAAACAAAAATGGGCATGGATCATCGGTGCAGTGTTTTTTTTATTTACGGCATTTGTTCCGTATAAACATTATGCGCGCAAAAAGTTTTTACAATTCGTTTTTTTCGCCATGCCTTTGCCGCTCATTTACGTCCTTTTGTTCGGCCATACCGTAAACAATGCGACAAGCTGGATTAAAATCGGTCCGATTAGCATTCAGCCAGCGGAGTTTGCCAAAATCGGTTTAATCGTCTATTTAAGCGGAGTATTAGCAAACAAGCAAAAAAAATTACAAACATCGCCGCAAGACGTCCTATTTCCAATCTACTATATGTTGTTTATTTGCTTATTAATTTTTCTTCAACCAGACGTCGGTACGATGTTGATTATCGGAATGATTTGTGCGGTCATCATCCTTTCTTCCGCCGCAAGCAAGCGGTTATTGCTGAAACAGTTGTTTCTGTTCGTTTTAATTATCGGAGTTGTCGCGGCGATTTCCGGTCCGTTTATATACGATCGAGTGTTTACGAAAGAGCGTTTATCGCGCATTGACGTCTTTTTGCATCCGTTTAAGTATGAAAAAGATGAAGGATACCAACTCATCAACTCGTACATTGCGATCGGAAATGGGGGATTAAAAGGGCTCGGACTTGGACAAGGCATTCAAAAATACGGTTATTTGCCAGAAGCGCATACCGACTTTATTATGGCGGTCATCGCCGAAGAGCTCGGGTTATTTGGCGTTTCGTTCGTCCTCCTTCTCTTATCGTTTATCGTCTTTCGCGGTTTTTTGATCGCAAGAAGGTGCCAAGATGCGTTCGGCAGTTTATTAGCGATCGGCATTTCAGCGATGATCGGCGTTCAATCGTTCGTCAACCTAGGTGGAATATCAGGGCTCATCCCACTGACAGGGGTTACATTGCCGTTTGTTAGCTACGGTGGTTCATCGCTCGTTTTATTAATGATGTGTGCCGGAGTGTTGGCAAACATCGCCGCGGTAACAAATTACGAACAAAAACATCAAACAGAAAAACAAAGTAATATTCAAAAAAATCATATTTCTTTTTCGTAATTGTATTTACAAATACAGAAAATTCGTTATAGTTTTTATATGAAGGATAGGGGGAGGATGCATATGAGGCGTATTCAAAAAGTACTTGTCGCAAACCGTGGAGAAATTGCGATTCGCGTGTTTCGCGCCTGCAACGAACTAGGAATTCGCACCGTTGCCATTTATTCGCGCGAAGATGCAGGATCGTACCATCGTTACAAAGCGGATGAAGCGTATTTAGTTGGAGAAGGAAAAAAACCGATTGAAGCATATTTAGACATTGAAGGCATTATCGAAATCGCGAAAATGCATGATGTCGATGCGATTCATCCGGGCTATGGCTTTTTATCGGAAAACATCGAATTTGCGAAACGATGTGAAGAAGAAGGCATCATTTTCATCGGGCCGAAACAAGCGCATTTAGATATGTTTGGCGATAAAGTAAAAGCGCGCCACCAAGCGAAACAAGCGGGCATTCCGGTCATTCCGGGAAGCGACGGGCCTGTGCAAAGCTTGGAGGACGTCGTGCGCTTTGGCGAGACATACGGTTATCCGATGATCATTAAAGCGGCATTAGGCGGCGGTGGACGCGGCATGCGCATCGTTCGTTCGCAAGCGGAAGTAAAAGAAGCGTATGAGCGGGCGAAATCGGAAGCGAAAGCGGCATTTGGCAGCGATGAAGTGTATGTCGAAAAATTAATCGAAAAACCAAAACATATTGAAGTGCAAATTTTAGGTGACGAATACGGCAACATCGTTCATTTATATGACCGAGACTGCTCGGTGCAACGCCGCCATCAAAAAGTTGTTGAAGTGGCGCCAAGCGTATCGCTTTCAAAAGCGCTTCGCGAAGACATTTGTCAAGCGGCAGTGAAACTAATGAAAAACGTGCAATACGTGAACGCAGGAACGGTTGAGTTTCTCGTTTCTGGCGATGCGTTTTACTTCATTGAAGTGAATCCGCGCATTCAAGTCGAACATACAATTACAGAAATGATTACAGGGATTGATATCGTTCAATCGCAAATTTTAATTGCGGAAGGACATGCGCTACATAGCGAAAAGGTCGGCATTCCGAAACAAGAAGACATTCGCGTTCACGGATATGCGATTCAATCGCGCGTGACGACAGAAGATCCGTTAAACAACTTTATGCCAGACACAGGGAAAATTATGGCGTATCGTTCAGGCGGTGGCTTCGGCGTTCGTTTAGATGCCGGAAATAGCTTTCAAGGCGCCGTCATTACGCCGTATTACGATTCGCTGTTAGTCAAAGTGACGACGTGGGCATTAACGTTTGAGCAAGCGGCGGCGAAAATGTTGCGCAACTTGCGCGAGTTTCGTATTCGCGGCATTAAAACGAACATTCCGTTTTTAGAAAACGTCGTGCAACATCCGAAGTTTTTAACAGGCGAATACGATACGTCGTTTATCGATACGACGCCAGAGCTATTTGTGTTCCCGAAACGGAAAGACCGCGGAACGAAAATGTTATCGTATATCGGAACGGTTACTGTAAACGGTTTTCCAGGCATCGGGAAAAAGAAAAAGCCGGTATTCGATCCGCCGCGCATTCCGAAAGTGAACCATATTGAACCGATGCCAAAAGGGACGAAACAAATTTTAGATGAACGGGGAGCAGACGGGCTCGTTCAATGGATCAAAGAACAAAACCGCGTGTTGTTGACAGATACGACGTTTCGTGATGCCCATCAATCGCTTTTAGCGACGCGCGTGCGCACAAACGACTTATTGCGCATTGCGGAGCCGACTGCGCGCTTATGGCCGCAACTATTTTCGATGGAAATGTGGGGCGGAGCGACGTTTGACGTAGCCTATCGCTTCTTAAAAGAAGATCCGTGGGATCGTTTAATTCAATTGCGCGAAAAAATTCCGAACGTTTTGTTTCAAATGTTGCTTCGCGCATCGAATGCGGTCGGATATAAAAACTATCCAGATAACGTCATTCGGGAGTTTGTTTCGCAATCAGCCGAAGCCGGCATTGACGTATTCCGCATTTTCGATAGTTTAAACTGGGTAAAAGGAATGACGGTCGCCATTGATGCGGTACGTCAAACAGGAAAAGTGGCGGAAGCGGCGATTTGTTATACGGGCGATATTTTCGATCCGACGCGCACAAAATACAATCTCGATTACTATAAACAGTTAGCGAAAGAGCTCGAGCAAGCTGGTGCGCACATTTTAGCGATTAAAGATATGGCGGGGCTATTAAAGCCACAAGCGGCTTATACGTTTATTTCTGCGTTAAAAGAAGTTGTCGACATTCCGATTCATTTGCATACGCACGATACGAGCGGAAACGGCATTTATACGTACGCCAAAGCGATTGAAGCAGGAGTCGATATTGTTGACGTAGCGGTAAGCTCGATGGCTGGTTTAACGTCGCAGCCGAGCGCAAACACGCTTTATTATGCTCTTGAAGGAACGGAGCGAGCGCCGGAAGTCGATATCGCATCGCTTGAGAAATTGTCGCGTTATTGGGAAGATGTGCGCAAATATTACGTTGACTTTGAAAGCGGCATGAATGCGCCGCATACGGAAGTATATATGCACGAAATGCCGGGCGGACAATATAGCAACCTTCAACAACAAGCGAAAGCGGTCGGCTTAGGTGATCGTTGGGATGAAGTAAAAGAAATGTATCGCCGCGTCAACGATTTATTTGGCGACATTGTTAAAGTGACGCCATCGTCGAAAGTGGTGGGCGATATGGCGCTATATATGGTCCAAAACAATTTAACCGAACAAGACATTTACGAGCGCGGTGAAACGCTTGATTTCCCAGATTCCGTCGTTGAACTGTTTGAAGGCTATCTCGGTCAGCCGCATGGCGGATTTCCAGAAACGTTGCAGCGCATCATTTTAAAAGGGCGTGAACCGATTACCGTTCGTCCAGGTGAGCTGTTAGAGCCGGTCGACTTTGAGAAGTTGCGCGAAGAGTTATACCATATCGTTCAACGTGAAGTGACTGACTATGATGTGTTAGCTTATGCGCTATATCCGAAAGTGTTTGTCGAATACGCCCGCACGGTCGAACAGTTCGGTGACGTATCTGTGCTTGATACACCAACGTTTTTATACGGCATGCGTCTTGGGGAAGAAATCGAAATTGAAATTGAAAAAGGAAAGACGTTAATCGTCAAGCTCGTTTCGATCGGTCAGCCGCAAGCGGACGGAACAAGAGTTGTGTACTTTGAGCTAAACGGTCAACCGCGCGAAATCGTCGTGAAAGACGAGAGCATTAAAACAACGGTCGTGGCGCGTGTGAAAGCGGATCGCAACAATCCGAACCATATTGCTGCGACGATGCCGGGAACAGTTGTCAAAGTGCTTGTTGAAAAAGGGGAAAAAGTGAAAAAAGGTGACCATTTAATGATTACCGAAGCGATGAAAATGGAAACGACCGTGCAAGCACCGTTTTCCGGTATGGTGAAAGACATTTACGTCAAAGGTGGCGACGCCATCCAAACAGGCGACTTATTGCTTGAATTAGCGGAAAAATAAAAGAACGAGGGGCCCCCTCGTTCTTTTATTTTAATACGGCAGATGGAACGGCTTGATGCTCTACCTCTTTTTCTTTTTTACTACGTGTCGCCAGTAACACGAAGTAGCTTAATACACCAAATAAACATGAAATGAAAAACGCATGAGCTAAGGCGACGTATAAGTTTAACCCCGTAAAGACGACAAGCGCCCCTGTTGCGACTTGACAGCTAACGAGAAGGAGTGCGATGAGCCAGCCCCAGTACATAATCGGCTGATGCTTATATCGTTTGATCGCATATATCGTCGCCCATAAAATCCAAAGAAACAATAATCCCGCTGCAAAACGGTGCCCCATTTGCACCCATTCATGTAGTTGCGTTGGAAATAAGCGCGTTTGTGCACAAAACGGCCAACTTGGGCACGCTAAACTCGCTTGTTTATGGCGAACGAGCGCTCCGGTATAGACGACGATATAGCAATACGCAATAATGCCGTAAATATGAAACGTCATCGTACGATCGAGCACAACGGATGCGGCATCAAATTTTTTATCTACTTCAAAAATAAAGAGCGTTAATAAAAAGACAGCCGCAAATGAAATGAGCGAAATGCCAAAATGAAGCGCAAGCACGACGTCCGATTGTCCCCATACGACCGCAGCCGCCCCAATGAGCCCTTGCAAGACGAGAAACACGAACGAAACAATGGATAAAAATTTCGTTTCTCGAATATGCCCGATCGCTTTCCACGCCCAAATCGATAAAATAAGCACCATCAATCCGACGACGCCTGAGACGACGCGATGGCTTAATTCGATAAGCAATTCAGCTGTAATGTGAGACGGAATGAGTTGCCCGTGACAGAGCGGCCACGAACGACCGCACCCCATGCCTGAGCCTGTTTTCGTCACAAGCGCGCCACCAATTAAAACGAAAAGCATGCCGATTGTTGTCGCTACCGCAAACCATTTTAAAAGCCGTTGCAATGTGTTCACTTCCTTAATGCGAAATTTTATCTAGCAAATGCCTAGTAAAAACTGTATAATAAATGTGAAATACGTGTGAAGAAATGCTACTCTCATATTAGCGGAAAATGTCGAAAAGCGCAAAGTTTTATTATTTTACAATATAGCAAACGTTGCAAATATGGTTGAATATTTGTATAGAGTTTGCTAGAAATATAAGTGCAGTCATTTTTCAATGTTTTCATTGTAGTAATATCATTTTGACACAAATTCGACACAATTAAGACAAAAAAAGTTCACAATTTGACGGAGAAATGTGCTTTAATATACAGAGACGACATATCGTTATCGTGTATAGATTGGAAACGCCTTCAAAGGCATAAGAGAGGAGTGGCGGCAGATGGCGGATGTAGTCGAAGATGTAAAAACGACAAAAATCCAATCCGGTGTACTAAAAGATGTATTCGCTGTCGTAAAAATTGGCATTGTCAATTCCAATTTAATTACGACGTTTACGGGACTTTGGTTAGCCCTTCATTTTACAGGACAAGGTTTTTTAAGCAATTTGCATACGGTGTTTTTCGCGCTTATCGGATCTGCGCTCGTCATTGCAGGTTCTTGCGCGTTAAATAATTTCATTGATCGCGACATCGACCATCTTATGGAACGGACGAAAAGTCGCCCAACGGTGAGCGGAAGCGTAGAGCCGAAGCGCGTGCTTTGGTTCGGTGTGCTTCTTGTCACGATCGGTACGCTCAGTTTGCTTATGACAACGGTCACCGCCGCCATCATCGGACTCATTGGTATGGTGACGTACGTCTTTTTATATACGATGTGGTCTAAGCGAAGCAATACGCTCAATACGGTGATCGGAAGCATTTCTGGTGCCGTTCCGCCAGTCATCGGTTGGACAGCGGTCGATGACGGTTTTCATATCGTTCCAGTCATTTTGTTTTTGCTTATGTTTTTATGGCAACCGCCACACTTTTTAGCGTTGGCGATGAAGCGATGTGAGGAGTATCGCGCAGCTGGCATTCCGATGCTTCCTGTCGTACATGGATTTGCGATGACAAAACGGCAAATCGTCATTTGGATTGTGGCGCTTTTACCGCTTCCGTTTTACTTATTTTCATTAGGCGTGCCGTTTTTAGTGATCGCGACGTTGTTAAATGTCGGTTGGTTAGCGCTCGGACTAGCGGGCTTTAAAATGAAAGACGATATAAAATGGGCGAAATGGATGTTCATTTATTCGCTCAACTATTTAACGATTTTGTTTGTGACGATGGTGATTGTCACGATTGACTAATGAAGCGCCTACAACGGCGCTTCGGAAAATAAAAAAGGTTTACAATTCTTTCTTTTTGTAAAGAAAGAATGTATATATTTCACTTTATTTCATAATCGAAAGAGGGGTTTGATTAGGCTATGAAGAAGTGGCTACGAAATTGGCGCTTGGTTTCTCTTGTATCCGCCATGGCGCTTTTGCTAGCTGGTTGCGGGAAGCCGTTTTTATCGACGCTTCAACCAGCAGGAGAAGTAGCTGACATGCAGTACAAGCTTATGCTGCTCAGCACGGCCATTATGGTCATCGTCATTGCGGTTGTAACGATCATCTTCCTTTACGTTGTGACTCGCTTCCGTCGTCGTAAAGGGGAAGAAAACAAAATTCCAAAACAAGTAGAAGGAAGCCATACGCTTGAAATTATTTGGACAGTTATTCCGATTATTTTACTAATCATCTTAGCTGTTCCGACGGTTTTATACACGTTTAAATTGGCGGATGTAAAACCGATGAACAAAAAAGAACGCGACGTTGTTGTCGTCAACGTGCGCGCGAATTTGTACTGGTGGGAGTTTGAGTACCCAGATTACGGCATTATTACAAGCCAAGATTTAGTCGTTCCAACAGGTGAACGCGTGTATTTTAACTTAAAAGCATCTGACGTAAAACACTCGTTCTGGATTCCTGCCGTCGGAGGAAAAATGGATACAAATACAGATAACACGAACCAATTTTTCCTCACATTTGATGACAAACGTGCCGAAGAAGCAGGACGTCTCTTTTACGGAAAATGTGCGGAGCTTTGCGGTCCGTCACACGCATTAATGGACTTTAAAGTGAAGGCGCTTCCTCGTGCTGAATTTGATCAATGGGTAGAAAAAATGAAAAATGCAAAACCTGTTGCAGCAACAGACCCAGTGGTGAAGCGAGGAGAGGAAGTTTTCAACAAAAGCTGTATTGGCTGTCACGCTGTTACACCAGTTGATGGTCGTCCAGAGCAAGCTCGCCTTGCGCCAAACTTAGGCAACTTTGCGGATCGTGAACGCATTGCCGGCATTTTAGAACATAACGAAGAAAACTTAAAAGCTTGGTTAAAAGATCCAGAGAAAATTAAGCCAGGCAACAAAATGACAGGTACTTATCCAGCATTATCTGATGAAGAGCTAGAAGCATTAACAAAATATTTAATGACATTATCTGTTGAGTAAGGGGATTATCGATAAAGGGAGGTTAAACTGTGAGTACGTTAGCTCGGAAAAAAGGTGTCGGCGCAGTCATTTGGGACTACTTAACGACAGTAGACCATAAGAAGATTGCGATTTTGTACTTAATCGCCGGCGGAGTTTTCTTCTTGCTTGGCGGTTTAGAAGCGATGATTATTCGCATTCAGCTCGCCGTGCCAAACAACGACTTCATTAGCGCAGGTTTTTACAATGAAGTGTTGACGATGCACGGGACGACGATGATTTTCCTTGCGGCGATGCCGCTCGTGTTTGCGATGATGAACGCCGTTGTGCCGATTCAAATCGGTGCGCGCGACGTAGCGTTCCCGTTTTTAAACGCGCTTGGATTTTGGTTATTTTTCTTCGGTGGTGTATTTTTAAACTTATCATGGTTTTTAGGTGGAGCACCTGATGCCGGTTGGACATCGTACGCATCATTATCGCTTGCGTCACCAACGCACGGCATTGACTTTTACGTATTAGGTTTGCAAATTTCCGGTTTCGGAACGTTAATTGGAGGAATTAACTTCCTTGTGACAATCATTAATATGCGCGCGCCAGGAATGACATATATGCGCATGCCGATGTTTACATGGGCAACGTTTGTCACATCTGCGCTCATTTTATTCGCGTTCCCGCCATTAACAGTCGGTTTAATTTTCATGATGATGGACCGTTTATTCGGTGGAAACTTCTTTGATCCAGCGCTTGGTGGAAATACGATCATTTGGGAGCACTTGTTCTGGATTTTCGGTCACCCAGAAGTATACATTCTCGTCTTACCAGCGTTCGGTATTTTCTCAGAAATTTTCGCGACGTTCTCGCGTAAACGTTTATTCGGTTATTCATCGATGGTATTCGCGACGGTGTTAATCGGATTTTTAGGATTCATGGTATGGGCGCACCATATGTTTACCGTTGGGATGGGCCCAATTGCAAACGCCATCTTTGCGGTTGCGACAATGGCGATTGCCGTTCCAACAGGAATTAAAATTTTCAACTGGTTATTTACGATGTGGGGCGGAAGCATTCGCTTTACAACGCCAATGATGTATGCGGTAGCGTTCATTCCATCGTTCGTTATCGGTGGGGTCACAGGGGTCATGAACGCAACAGCTGCGGCAGACTATCAATATCACGATAGCTATTTCGTCGTTGCACACTTCCACTACGTTATCGTCGGTGGGGTTGTATTCGCGCTACTCGCAGGGGCACACTATTGGTGGCCAAAAATGTTCGGTAAAATGTTAGATGAGAAATTAGGAAAAGTGACATTCTGGTTGTTCTTTATCGGTTTCCATTTAACGTTCTTTATTCAACATTTCCTTGGCTTAATGGGTATGCCACGCCGTGTATTCACGTTCTTGCCTGGTCAAGGATTTGAAACAGGAAACATGATTAGTACAGTCGGTGCATTTTTCATGGCAGCAGGTACAGTTGTATTATTAGCAAACGTTGTCATTACGACAGTAAAAGGAAAGCGTGTTGGCAACGACCCTTGGGAAGATGGACGTACATTGGAATGGGCCGTATCTTCGCCAGCACCAGAGTACAACTTCGCGCAAACGCCACTTGTCCGTGGTTTAGACGCGTATTGGATTGAAAAAATGGAAGGCAAAAAAGGATTGACACCAGCAGAGCCGCTAGGTGACATTCATATGCCGAATCCATCGATTTTACCGTTTGTTATTTCACTTGGCTTATTTGTAGCCGCATTCGGTTTCTTGTTCCATCAAGATCATGCGTGGGGAACGCCAGTTGGCGTAGTCGGTTTACTCATTACGCTCGGTGCGATGTTCTTCCGTTCAATTATTGATGACCACGGCTTCCATATTCATAAAGAAGAAGTGATGGAAGCAGAGAAGAAGGGGGCTGGGGCATAATGCATGTGGAAGAAAAATTAACGGCAGAGACGTTTCCGGCAGAGCCTGAAAAAGCGACCCTTGAAGGGAAAAATAAATTTTTAGGTTTCTGGTTTTTCCTCGGCGGAGAGACGGTATTGTTCGCCTCTCTCTTCGCCACGTATTTAGCGTTAAAAGACTCGGTTGCGGGCGGTCCGTCTGCAAAAGAATTGTTCCAAATGCCGATCGTCTTTTTAGCGACGATGCTGTTACTAACGAGCAGCTTAACGAGCGTATATGCGATGCATCATATGCGCAACTTCGACTTCAAAAAAATGCAGCTTTGGCTCGGCATTACGGTATTGCTTGGCGCAGGCTTCTTAGCGCTTGAAATTTACGAGTTTACAGAGTACGTACATGAAGGATTTAAATTTTCAACAAGTGCGTTTTCGTCAGCGTTTTACACGCTAGTTGGTACGCACGGTGGCCACGTCGCATTCGGTTTACTTTGGATTTTAACGTTAATGATTCGCAATGCGAAACGTGGGTTAAACTTATATAACGCACCGAAGTTTTACGTTGCCAGCTTATATTGGCACTTTATCGACGTCGTGTGGGTGTTCATTTTCACGGTCGTATACTTAATGGGAATGGTGGGGTGATTGTATGGCAAATCATACACATGTACAAAACCCAAAAGTAGATGTACAATATCGCCGGAAAAAAAATGCGGAAGAAATGAAACATCAAATCGTTTCATTTACGTTAATGATCTTTCTAACGCTCATCGCCTTTTTTGCGGTTGGATATGAAGGATTTTCTGCTTGGTTTTCCGTACCGTTCATTTTATTGTTAGCGGTCGTGCAAGTTATTTTCCAACTGTATTACTTTATGCATATGAGCCATAAAGGACACGAACTGCCAGCACTTTTCATCTATGGCGGTGTCGTTGTGGCATTCGTTACGATTTGGGCGTTTTTAACGGTCGTTTGGATTTAAGAAGCTAGCGTTGGCTAGCTTCTTTTCTTTTCTTTTCACGTTTGTTACGTTTGTAGTATAATAAAGTCGGAAAAAAAGTGAGGTGAATATGATGCCGTTAAGTATATTTGGTTTTGAGGCGATGTGGAGTCCGTACTTTTTCATTTTTTTAGTCGCTGTGACGATCGCTTATTTTTGGTTGGTTAACCGTGCAAAAGAACAAACGACGACAAAGCAAAAAACGTTGTTTGTGACTGCCATTGTTTTGCTTTACATTTGTAAAGGCTCTCCAGTTGACTTGTTAGGGCATTTAATGTTTAGCGCCCATATGACGCAAATGGCTATTCTTTATTTAATGGTGCCGCCGCTCCTGATTAAAGGCATTCCGTCATGGATGTTTGAAGCCGTTTTTCGCATTCCAATCATTCGCTCGACGTTTGCCTTTTTCACGAAACCGTTAATTGCGTTATTTTTGTTTAACGGTATTTTTTCATTATACCACGTGCCGTTGATTTTTGATGTGGTGAAAACAAACATGTGGTTGCATGCGCTTATGACAACTGCTATTTTTATTGCGGCGATGATGATGTGGTGGCCGCTTGTGAATGACGTGCGAGGATTTCCGACTTTATCTGGCTTGAAAAAAATCGGTTACATTTTTGCCGATGGGGTGTTGTTGACACCTGCATGTGCGCTCATTATTTTCGCGGATACCCCGCTATATGCGACGTATTACGATCCAGCTGCTTGGATAAACGCTTTAGCGCTTTGCGTCCCACAAACGACGTTAGCGTCGCTTGAATTAAGCGGACCGGAAATGTTTAGTTCGATGTCGCTATTGCACGACCAGCAACTTGGTGGCGTATTAATGAAAATCATTCAAGAAATTGTATATGGAGTGATGTTGTTTTTCATTTTTATTGAATGGTATCGAAAAGAACGAAATGAAGAACATGTCGCTGTTCAAACAACGAAATAAAGAGAGGGAGAAACGATGGTACCGATTTTACCTACAATTAGTACAAGCTTTATTGTCATTAGTGCCATTCTCGTTGCGATTGGCTGGTATTTTATTCGTCAAAAACAAATCGAGAAGCATGAAAAGACGATGTGGCTTGCGGCTGCTTTTGCGCTCGCGTTTTTCATCATTTACTTGTCGCGCACGATTTTTATCGGCAATACAAGCTTCGGTGGTCCAGACGATATAAAAATATATTATACGATCTTTTTGTTTTTCCACATTTTTTTAGCGACAGCTGGCGCCGTTTTCGGCATTGTCACGTTGCTGTCTGCGGTGAAAAAAAATTGGTTGCGCCATAAAAAAATCGGTCCGATCACGAGTATCGTATGGTTTTTTACCGCAACAACAGGAGTTGCTGTTTATTTATTGTTATACGTATTTTATCGTGGTGGGGAAACGACATCGGTTATTAAAGCGATTTTAGGATTTTAAAAAGAGGGTGAACATTCACCCTCTTTATAGTTTAAAGTGAAACTTAATAATTCCTGCTTCTTTCGCGGATTTGATCGCAATGAGTAAGAGCGGGAATAAAATAAGACCGAGTCCGCCCATCACTTTCACGCCTAAGTACATCGAAATGAGCGTAGCGAGCGGAGATAAACCGATATGCGCGCCCATCACTTTCGGCTCAATCGTTCGGCGTAAAATTAATAAAATGACACCGAGAATCGATAGTTTTGTCGCTAATACCGTATCGCCTGTGACGAAGTGGAAAATGGCCCAAGGTGCCATAATGACAATCGATCCGATAATGGGAATAAAATCGATCACCCAAATAATAAATGCGGTAAATAACGCCACTTTCGGTGTAATGAGCAACAGTCCGACGAGAGATACGGCAAAAATAATTAAACTAACGAGAAATTGCGCTTTCCAAAAGCCAAATACGACATACGATAGACGCGACATCATAAAATGTACTTTTTCTTTCGTTTCTTCTGTTAAATGCGAAAAAATCGCTTCGCGTATTTTCGGTAAATCGTGCATAAATAAAAATAAAGTAATTAAATAAACGAGAAAGTTAATTAAAAATTTTGGAACGTTTGCGACAAGCGCGCTTACTTTATTAAAGCTTAATGAAGCGGTTAGTTGCGTTTTTAATTTTGTTAAAAACAAATCGACTTGATGGCTTAATTCCGCCACAACAAACGGCGGCAATTTTTCTGTCTGCTTGTACCAACGAGCGACAAGCTCATTCCATCCGGCAATCATTTCATTCAAATATAGCGGCGAGTTTCTAAAAAAGTGAAACGCTTCCGTTACAATTTTTGTAATAATAAAATAACCGCTTAAACACATAAATAGCGTAAATAAACTAAACACAAGAAGGGTAGCGGATTGTCGCTTAAACCCGAGCCGCTGTTGTGCTACTTTCACTGCTGGCTCTAAAAAAATGGCAGTAATCAATGCAAATAAAATCGGAACGGCAATGGGAGCGACCCAATATGTCAATAAGACGATCGCGAGTAAAATAATAATCATGTATATCGATCGCTTTGGAATTTTCTCGAACAACGAAACGACACCTGCTTTCATTTCATAAATCGTATGGAGGATGTATATGCATAAACCTATTATAACGATTGTTGCGATGAGTGTACAACCGTTTGATGATGTCATATTAGAAGATGTGAAAGTGTATGAGCAACAAAAGCGATTGACGATTCATGTAACCGTTTCGTTCAAAATGAAGCAAAACATGCTCGCTTTCTGTGAACATATTCAAAAACAAGTGATGGACGACATATACGAGATGACAGGAAAAGAAGTTTTTGCTGTGCATCTGTACGTCCGTCGGCTCGTTGACGGAAAAAACGCATGAGCGTGCTCATGCGTTTATGTTCGCAACACCTTCTTTTACTTTCGCTAAAATCGCTTCACATTGGCTCACTAATGACGAAGGAAAGTTTTCTCCCTCACCATATTCTACACCATGTGGATAATAATGTTTACCAAGCAGCGGTTTCATTAACTTAATGACTGCATGACGACCGCCAACATCTCCTTCAATCGCATAGCCTTGCACGCGTAAATAAAACACATCGTTTTTAATCTCGAATTTGCGGTCATATGTGACACGATCGTAATCCCATTGACCTGCACGCACGAAGCCGAGGCTTTCCATGAGTTCGTCTAAACGTGTTAATGGCGCTGTTTGATTTTCAATACCTGTATTTTCAAAGCGCATCGTTCATATCCCCCTTATGTAAAATAAAACATTCCTCCATTAATAATAGTACGAAAGCGCATAACTTTCAATGACGAGCTTCATAATTGTTCCGATTTTGGTGAAACTAATGTGCGAAAGGAGAGATGCATATGCCAAAAGTAAAAGAGATGATGACGACAGAAGTCGAATGTTGTACGCCGCTTGATAATATGTACGAAGCAGCAGTGAAAATGCGCGATTATAACGTTGGCGCCATTCCAATTACAGATGGAAATCGGCTCATTGGTATTGTGACAGACCGCGATTTAGTCGTGCGCGGCATTGCCGAGAAAAAGCCCGGTTCAACAGCTGTCACCGAAGTGATGAGTGAACAGCTTGTGACAATTTCACCGGATGCTTCTGTTACCGAAGCGGCTCGTTTAATGGCGAAACATCAAATTCGCCGCTTACCTGTTGTCGAAGGGGATACGCTTGTCGGAATGATGTCGCTTGGCGATTTAGCGATCCACGAAGCAAGCGACGAACAAGCCGGCGAAGCATTAACAGAAATATCACAATATCATTAATCAAATCAGATTAACAGAAATATCACAATATCATTAATCAAATCAGTCTGAGGCTATGTTTTCGCATAGCCTTATTTTTTAGTGTTGCGACATAGGAAAGCTGTATATAATGGAAGTATATACAACAACTGAGGGAGAATGATGCATGCGTTGGATAGTGGCCCTTATATTTGTTTTTATAATCATTTTTTATTTTTCACCAACAAACGAACCAGCCCCATTAAACGATACGTCGATCATGAGTGAACAAGCGAGCGAAAAGATCGTTTCAGAAGGGCTCGGTACATGGATTGGAAAAACAGAAGAAGAAGTGAAACGAACGTTCGGACAACCTGCGCGTATCGATCCGTCTGCTTACGGTTACGTCTGGTGGGTGTATAACAACCCGAAAACGTATATGCAAATCGGTATACTTGATGGACGAGTCGTCACCATTTATGCGTGCGGACCTGAAGCAAACGTCGCTCCATTTCAATTAAATCGCTCCATTAACGACTTATTGCAAACGATGCCGCTTCACGATACGATTCATGTGCAACTTGACGATGGGGTGTATCGCTTCCAACTCACTGAAGAAGATTTAATGATTCAACCGCTTCTTTCGTTTGGCGATGCATATGTGCAGTTATATATTGACCGTTTTACCGGCAACTTATCAAGCGTTCGCTGGATCGATGGCGAGACGTTAGTGAAGATTCGCCCGTACGAATTGGAATATCGTGGGCCGCTGCCGGAAGTTACACTTGATGAAACGATGGAAAAACAAGTGGAACAAGCGAGCGCGAAACAAATTTTTGACATAACGAACGTGATGCGCGTACGCCATGGTGTTCCTCCATTGACATGGGATGAGCGCGTGGCAAAAGTGGCATATGAACATAGTAAAGATATGGCGGAGAACAAATTTTTTGCGCACGAATCGCCAACAACCGGCGATTTAAAACAACGGCTCATGAAAGCAAACATTCCATTTGAAGTTGCTGGGGAAAATATTGCGGCAGAATATATTGATGCACCTGCTGTTGTCGAAGCATGGTTAAATAGCCGAAGCCATCGCCAAACGTTGTTAAATGAAAAACTGACGCATTTAGGAGTAGGCGTATATAAGCGGCATTATACACAAAACTTCATTCGTCCTTTTTCTCAATGAAAATAGGCGCACCCATTGGCCAGTCGGTCGTAATATATGATAGGCACAAAACAAGAAAGGAGCGACCGATATGTCTATTGAACAATTTAAACAATTTGTAAAAAAACATCCAAAACTCATTGAAGAGGTGCGCCAAGGAAAAAAAACGTGGAAAGAGCTATATAACGACTGGTACGTATTTGGCGAGGACGATGATATGTGGGATGAGTATCGGTCTACCGTTGAAAAAGATGAACAAGGAGCTCTCGTCCAAAAGTTAGCGAGCTATTTAAAACATCTTGACGTGAATGAACTTCAAACGTACATTACAAACGTTCAACAAGCGATCGCGTCCATTCAAGAAGTCGTCCGTCAAATGCAACATACAAAAAAAGATCCATTTTCGTTTCGAAAAGATTAAGGAGATTACGAATGAGAAAAGACGTATACGAATATATTGTTGCAAAGCCAAAGCTTCATCAATTTTTGCGTGAACAGCCGTCATGGTATCGAAGGTTAACGAGACGACCGATGGATATAAAAGAAATGGAAAAAGAGGCAAGACAATATTATAAACAAACGTTGCCACATAAAGTCGAACAAGTCGTCCAAACGATTGAAATGGCAAAAATGATGATGGCGATGATGAAACTGATGAAGGACACTCATAATTAAACGAGAAACGCAAACACTATCACTACGAAAGGATGGTGAACGTGTTGCGCTTCTTTTTTTTATGTATCGCGCTATTGTTTTCCACGTATATGAACGATCATGATACCGTTTTTGCTGAACAAAAGCAAACGTTATTTGTCAAACATCACGTCAAAGGAAATAATGTATTTGTTGAATGTATCGTTGATCAATTTACGTTTACAAAAGGAACGCATCCGAAAAAAAGCGGACAAGGACGCATTCACATTTATGTGAATGGCAAAAGGGTGAGCGAAACGACGACGGCGGCGTTCGTTATTCGCGGTTTGCCGGTGGGGAAACATACGATTCGACTAGAGCTTGTGCATAATGATGCGAGTAAGTACCACGTTTCGCACGAATTTACAGTAACGATTCCATAAATCTGGGGCGACCAGACTTATTTGTTTTGTGGAGAAAATCGTGTTATGATACGGTTGTGGAGGTGTTGCTCGTGCTTGTAGCAACGATCGAACGATTGCAGTTGTTAGATGTTGCTGAACAACTTGGCAAAATGATTGTCGAATCAGACGTGGCGGAGGAATATCGTCGCTGTTTTTATCATATGCAACAAGATGAGAAAGCGCAGCAGCTCATTCATCGTTTCGTTCAGTTAAAAGAACGATACGAAGACGTGCAGCGCTTTGGGAAATATCATCCTGACTACAAAGAAGTGACAAAACAAGTGCGCGAGGCAAAGCGTGAATTGGATTTATACGGTCCGATTGCCGCGTTTAAACGAGCGGAAAAAGAGATGCAGTCGCTTTTAGATGAAATTAGCACGATGATCGGTCGGGCGGTATCTGAAAACATTAAAGTGCCGACCGGAAATCCGTATTTTGATTCTTTATCTTGCGGTGGAGGATGCGGATCTGGCGGAGCGTGCGGCTGTCGGACGAAATGAAAAGGTAGCGTCAAAAAATCTATGAAAAGTCATCATGGTCTACCTGTTGAAGGAAAATAAAGAGGATAGTGGAATTGGATTCGCCCTTGACCAA